>JAJYLG010000034.1 GCA_021787985.1 Chloroflexota bacterium | reverse complement strand
CATCCGCTGATGGCCGTGAGCTGCCGCTACGTGATCCTGCTGGGCGCGCCGGGCGCGGGCAAGGGGACTCAGGCTCAGGTGCTGCAAGAGCGCACGGGGCTGGTCCAGGTTTCCTCGGGTGACCTGTTGCGCGAGCAGGTGCGCCAGGGCACGGAGCTGGGCCGCAAGGCGAAGGAGCTCATGGATCGCGGAGAGTTGGTGCCCGACCACGTCGTCATCGGCATGATCTTGGAGCGAGTGCAGCCCTGCGACGGCGTGGCAGGGTACATGCTCGACGGCTTTCCCCGCACGACGGCGCAAGCCGTGGCGCTGGACCGGGCGCTCGAGGCCCGCGGCGGGCGGATCGAGCGGGTGCTGTACATCGAGGTGCCGGATGAGGAGCTGGTGCGGCGCCTGACCGGGCGATGGAGCTGCCCGCAGTGTGGCGCGGTGTATCACGAGGTGAACAGCCCGCCGAAGGGCGCCGGGGTGTGCGACCGTTGCGGTGCCACGCTGGCGCAGCGTGAGGACGACCGGGCGGAGACAGTGCGGACACGGCTGGCGAAGCAGCGCCCGCCGGACGCGCTGATCGCCTACTACGAGGGCAGGAGCGTGCTGCGGCGTGTCGACGGGACGCGGGGCGTCGACGAGGTGAGCGCGGAGCTCGAGCGCGCCTTGGGGACGTAGCGGGAGCATGCCGATCGTGCTGAAGTCACGCGACGAGATCGCGAAGATGCGCGAGGCGGGGCGTGTGGTCGGACAGGTGTTGCGGATGCTGGCGGAGGAGGTTCGGCCCGGTCTGGCGGTGGACAAGCTGGACGAGACCGTTCGGCGCGAGTTCGCGCGTCGGGGGGTGCTGCCCACGTTCCTCGGCTACCGCGGCTACCCGGCGAGGGTGTGTGTGTCGGTGAACGAGGAGATCGTGCACGGGATTCCGGGCCGGCGGGTGCTGCAGGACGGCGACCTGGTCAGCATCGACCTGGGCGCCACGGCGAACGGCTTCGTCGGTGACGCGGCGGTCACGGTGGCCTGCGGCCGGGCATCGCCCGAGGCGCAGCGGCTGATCGACGTGGCGCGCGAGGCGCTGCAGGCCGGCATGCGGCAGGCGCGCGCCGGGAACCACGTGGGCGATATCGGCTACGCCGTGCAGACGACGGCCGAGGCGGCCGGCTTTGGCGTGGTGCGGGAGTACGTCGGCCACGGTGTGGGCCGGCAGATGCACGAGGACCCGGCGATCCCGAACTACGGTACGCCGGGGAAGGGCCCGCTGTTGCGGGAAGGGATGGTGATCGCCATCGAGCCGATGCTGACGATGGGCGATTGGCGGACCAGGGTACTCAGCGACGGGTGGACGGTGGTGACGGCCGACAGCAGCTTGTCAGCCCACTTCGAGCACACGCTGGCGATCCTGGATGGTGAGCCGGAGGTGCTGACGCTGCCATGAGCGGAACCGGTGGGCGCAAGGCGACAACGAAGAAGGATGTGATCGAGGTCGAGGGGGTGGTGAAGGAGCCGCTGCCCAACGCCATGTTCCGGGTGGAGCTGGCGAACGGCCATCAGGTGCTGGCGCACGTGTCGGGCAAGATCCGGCTGCACTACATCAAGATCCTGCCCGGCGACCGGGTGCTGGTGGAGCTGTCGCCGTACGACCTGACCCGTGGCCGGATCACGTATCGGTTCAAGTGACGGCGGCGGGGGTGCGGGCATGAAGGTACAGGCGAGTGTGAAGCCGCGCTGTGAGAAGTGCAAGGTGATCCGGCGCCACGGGGTGGTGCGGGTCATCTGCGACAACCCGAAGCACAAGCAGCGGCAAGGATAGGAGGCCCAGCATGGCGCGTATCGCCGGCATTGACATCCCGCGGGACAAGCGCGTCGAGGTCTCGCTGCGCTACATCTTCGGGATCGGTCCCAGCAACACGCGGGACGTGCTGACCAAGGCGCGGGTGAGCCCGGATACGCGGGTGCGCGACCTGACCGACGACGAGGTCAATCGCATCCGCGAAGTGATCGACCGCGAGTACGTGGTCGAAGGTGACCTGCGCCGCGAGCTGCGGCAGAACGTCCAGCGGTTGATCGAGATCAACTGCTACCGCGGGATTCGGCACCGGCGCGGCCTGCCGGTGCGGGGCCAGCGCACGCGCACCAATGCGCGCACGCGGCGCGGTCCGCGCAAGACGGTGGCCGGCAAGCGGCGCAGCGCGGCGAAGAAGTAACCGGGAACGGGGCCGTGCGGTTGGCCGGCCCGCGAAGGGGTGAGCGAATGGCGGAGACGCAGCGTCGAGGACAACGTGGGAAGGTGCGCAAGCGCGAACGGAAGATGGTGCCGCGCGGGCGGGCCTACATCCGCTCCACGTTCAACAACACGATCGTGACGATGACGGACCCCAACGGGAACGTGGTCGCCTGGGCAAGCGCGGGCGCCTCGGGCTTCAAGGGTTCGCGCAAGAGCACGCCGTTCGCCGCTCAGGTGGCCGCGGAGAACGCCGTCAAGCGGGCGATGGACCACGGGATGCGGCAGGTCGACGTCTACGTGCGGGGGCCGGGCAGCGGCCGCGAGGCGGCGATCCGCTCGCTGGCGGCGAGCGGGCTGCTGATCACCAGCATCCGCGACGTGACGCCGGTGCCGCACAACGGCTGCCGGCCGCCGAAGCGACGACGGGTGTAGCGGAGGACAGGGCACACGATGGCACGATACACGGACGCGGATTGCCGGCTCTGCCGCCGTTACGGCGCGAAGCTGTACCTGAAGGGCAACAAGTGCTTCACACCCAGGTGCCCGTTCGCCAAGCGCAACGAGCGGCCACCGGGGGACAAGCTGCCTCGGCGGCGCAAGGTCAGCGACCGCGGCCTGCAGCTCCGCGAGAAGCAGAAGGCGCGCTTCGCCTACGGCGTGATGGAGGCGCAGTTCCGCCGCTACTACGACCGGGCGATCCGGATGTCGGGCCGCACCGGCGAGAACCTGGTGCGGCTGCTGGAGACGCGACTGGACAACACGGTCTACCGGCTGGGCCTGGCGGATTCGCGCGACCAGGCGCGCCAGTTGGTGCGCCACGGTCACGTCGCCGTCAGCGGGCGGAAGCTGAACATCCCCTCGGCCCAGGTCAAGGTGGGTGACGCCATCGGTTGGACCGAGCGGGGGGTGCGCAGCGCCTTCTACAAGGACCGGCTGGCGGTGATCGAGAGCAAGAGCGTCCCGCACTGGCTGGATCTGGACCGGCAAACGCTCACCGGACGGGTGGTCGCGCTGCCGGAGCGGGGCGACGGCGACACCACGTTCGACGAGAACGTGATCGTCGAGTATTACTCGCGCTAGACGCGCGCAGCGAGCCGGCGTCGGCGGATCCGCCAGGGCGCGGACGCCGGCCGGCTTAGGGAGGACGTCGTTGGTTACGCAGCAAGAAGCGCCGCAGCTTGAGGTCGAAGAGAGCACGCCGACGTACGCGCGTGTGGTCGTGCGGCCGCTTCCGCGCGGCTTCGGGGTGACGCTGGGGAACACGTTGCGCCGCGTGCTGCTGAGCTCGCTGCCCGGCGCCGCCGTCACGACGGTGCGCATCGAGGACGCGCGCGAGCTGATCAAGCACGAGTTCTCCACCGTCTACGGTATGGCGGAAGACGTCACCGAGTTCCTGCTCAACGTCAAGGAGATCCGACTACGCGGGCTCTCCGACCGCCCGGGAAAGATGTTCCTCGACGTCCAGGGCGAGGGCAACGTGACCGCGGGGATGATCTCGGTCAGCGCCGACTACGAGATCGTGAATCCGGAGCTCCACCTGGCGACGCTCGACGAGCCGGACGCGCGCCTGCAGGTCGAGTTCACGGTGGAGCGCGGCACCGGTTACCAGCCCGCTACTGCCGTCGCCGGGCTGGCGATCGGCGTGATGCCGGTGGATGCGATCTTCACGCCCGTTCGCAAGGCGAGCTTCACTCACGAGCCGGACCGCGTCGGGCAGGAGGCCACCCTCGAGCGCCTGATGCTCGAGGTGTGGACGGACGGTAGCCTCAGTGGCCAGGACGCCGTGGCCCAGGCTGCCGATATCCTGATGCACCACTTCGGCTACTTCACGAGCATCGGGCGGACCGCGGCGTCGCCGGTCGACCGCGGATTGGGCTCCACCCTGGCCCTGCCACCCGACCGCTACAACATGCCGATCGAGGACCTCAACCTCTCGGTGCGCGCACACAACTGCCTGAAGCGCGCCGGGCTGATGACGGTGGGCCAGGTGCTCGACAAGAGCGAAGAGGAGCTCCTTGCCCTGCGCAACTTCGGTCGCAAGTCGTATGAGGAGCTGCGCCAGCGACTCGTGGAGGTGGGCTTCCTCGACAAGAGCGTGCTCGAGCGGGAGATCGGTGCCGCCTTCGAGGAGGAAGAGGAGCTGGCCGAGGAGCAGGTGGCGGCCCCGCCACGGCTCCAGCCGGAGGAACCCCAGCCCGCAGAGAAGGAGGTCGTCTTGCCGCTGCCGGAGACCGGCCCGGAGGAGATCGGGCCCATCGGGTTGGCGCTGAAGCAGGCGCTGCGCTCGCGCAAGAGCGGCAAGACGGGCGGCGAGGAGGCGTAGACGATGCGGCATCGCGTGGCAGGACGCAAATTCGACATGGCCACGGCGCCGCGGCGCGCCATGTTCCGCGGTCTGGTGACCGAGCTGCTCAAGCACGACAAGATCACCACAACCGAGACGCGTGCCAAGGAGGCGCGCGCCATGGCCGAGCGCATCATCACGCTCGGCAAGGACGGGTCGCTGGCGGCGCGTCGGCGCGCGCTTGCCTTCGTCTACGACGAGGACGTGGTGCGCAAGGTGTTCACCGAACTGGCACCGCGCTACGCGAGCCGGCCCGGTGGGTACACGCGCATCGTCAAGCTGGGCCCGCGCCAGGGCGACGGAGCGCCGATGGCCGTGCTGGAGCTGGTGTGATCACGGGGCGATGCCCCGGTTCGCGATGACAATCGAATACGACGGCGGCGCGTTTGCCGGCTCGCAGTCGCAGCGCAATGGCCGGAGTGTGCAGGACGAGCTGGAGACGGCGCTGCAGCGGCTGTGCGGCGAGCGGCGACGCGTTCACCTCGCTGGGCGTACGGACGCGGGCGTCCACGCGATCGCGCAGGTAGGCGCGGTGTCGCTGGAACGGGCGCGCGAGCCCGCCGACCTGCTCCGCGGCTGGAATGCGCTCCTGCCGGAGGACGTGGCGCTCCGCGCGCTGCGCGAGGTGGACGAGCGCTTCGACCCGCGCCGTGACGCGCGCTGGCGAACGTACCGCTATCGGCTGGCTCACGGCCGGCCTCGGCCGGCGCTCGACCGGCAGCGGGTGTGGTGGGTGCGCTGGCGGCTCGACGTCGCGGCGATGCGGACGGCAGCGACGTCGCTGCCCGGGCGGCGCGACTTCGCCTCCTTCGCGGCGCGCCCGGCACGAGCGAATGCCGGCAGCGTGAGGCACCTGCGGCGGTGTACGCTCGAGGAGCGCGGCTGCGAGCTGGTGGTCGAGATGGAGGCGGACGCCTTCCTGCCGCACCAGGTGCGGCGGACGGTGGGCCAGCTCGTGGAGGTTGGCCGCGGCCGGGCGGCGCCGTCGAGAATCGAAGAGCTACTGGCGGAGCCGTGCTATGGCGCGGCTGGGCCGGCGGCGCCTGCGCACGGGTTGTGCCTGGTGCGCATCGAATACCCCGCGCCGTGGGGTGACCTGGGGGTGGCATGTGAAGACTTACAGCACGAAGGCGGCTGACATCAGCCGGCGGTGGCACGTGATCGACGCGTCGGGCCGCCCGCTGGGCCGGCTGGCGAGCGAGGCGGCGACCCTGCTGCGGGGCAAGCACAAACCGACCTACGCTCCGCATCTGGATATGGGGGACTTCGTCATCGTGGTGAACGCCGCCCGGGTGCAGCTCACCGGGAACAAGGCGCAGCAGAAGGTGTACTATCGGCACTCGCAGTATCCCGGCGGTCTGAAGGAGATCCCGTTCCAGCGGGTTTTCGACAAGCACCCCTCGCGGGTGGTGGAGCACGCGGTGCGCGGCATGCTGCCGCACAACCGGCTGGGGCGCAGGATCTACCGGCATCTGAAGGTGTACGCCGGGCCGGAGCACCCGCACGAGGCGCAGGTGCGCGGGATGGGCGCGCAAGCACAGGAGGGACGTGAATGACGGCGCAGCACTACTTCTACGGAACGGGCCGCCGCAAGACGGCCTCCGCGCGCGTCCGCCTCTACCCGGGCACGGGGGCGTACGTGATCAACGGCAACGCCGTCGAGAAGTACTTCACCCGGCCGCTGCACCGGCTGGCGATCGAGCGGCCGTTCGAGGCGACTGGCACGGCCGGCAAGTTCAACGTGCAGGTGAAGATCGAGGGTGGAGGGATCTCCGCGTGGGCCGGGGCGATCGCCCACGGGATCGCGCGCGCCCTGCTGGTGGTGGACGAGGCCTACCGCCAGCCGCTGCGGCGCGCGGGGCTGCTGACGCGCGACGCGCGGATGAAGGAGCGCAAGAAGTACGGGCTGAAGCGCGCACGGAAGGCGCCGCAGTACACCAAGCGCTGAACGCGCGGAAGCCGAGCTTCATTCAGGAAGCATGAGACGTGGCCCCACCGGGACGGTGGGGCCACGGCCGTGTTGGGTCACCAGCGGGCAGCGGTGGCGAATAGAACAAATGTTCGGTATACTGGGCGTTGCCCCCTCCGGGGCGTTCACAAGAATAGGAGCGAGGGCACGATGGCGGTGGCGTGCCTCCTGGTTCCCCGTTTCCCGCTCGCCTGCGAGCTGGTCGAGCGGCCCGACCTGCGTGAGCGACCCGCCGTGGTGACGCGGCCGGACGGCCCGCTGGTGTGGGCCGCTTCGCCCGCGGCCGAGCGCAGTGGGGTGGTCGCTGGTCAGCGGTTGCGTGAGGCGCTCGTTCGCTGCCCGCTGCTGGCCGTGATCGAGGCGCGCCCGGCGCGCTACCAGGCGGTGGTCGAGGCGATCCTCGACGCGCTGGAGCGTGTGGCTCCCGCGGTGGAGCCGGGGCCGCAGGGCACGGCCTACGCCGACCTGCGCGGTCTTGGGGGCTGTTACGGTTCGCCCGAGGCCCTGGCGGCCGCGCTGCTCGGCGCCGCGCCGCGTGAGCTCGGCCCGCGGCTGGGGATCGCGCCGAGCAAGTTCGCCGCGCTCGTCGCGGCGCATCACGCCATGCCGGCGGAGACCTGCGTGCTCAACGAGGAGGCGGTGGCGCCGTTCCTGGTGCGCCAGCCGGTGGAGCTGCTGCAGCTTCCCGCCGAGACACTGCGCCGGCTTCGCCTGCTCGGAATCGAGACACTTGGCCGGTTGGCGGCGCTGCCACGGTCGGCGGTGGCGGCGCAGTTGGGCGCCGAGGGCGGGCGGGCATGGGATCTGGCGCGCGGGGAGGACCGTGAACCGTTGCGCCCGCGACCATGGCACGAGCGGGTCGTGGAACGTCTCGCGTTCGCGCCACCGCTGGCCAGCCGCGAGGCGGTGCTTGTGGCCGCCGAACAGGCGCTGAGCCGTGCGCTGCGTCAGCCGGCCGTGCGCGGACGGGCCGTCCGCCAGGTGACGCTGCGCGTCGCGACGGAGCGCGGCGGTCGCTGGGAGCGGACGCTGACCTTTCGTGAGGCGCTCTGCGAGCGCGCGCGGCTGTGGCTGGTGGTGAAGACGGCCCTAGCCGAGGCGCAGCTTCCCGGGATGGTGAGCGAGCTGGAGTTGGAGCTGTCCGGGCTCACGGCGGAGCGCGGGCGGCAGGCCGCGCTGCTCTCGGCGCACGGCCGCCTCCAGGAGCAGCTCGAGGAGAGTCTGCGTCAGCTCAAGGCGCGCTACGGGCACTGCCCGGTGGGCCGGGTGGTGGAGGTGGAGCCATGGAGCCGGATCCCCGAACGGCGGCTGGCGCTCATCGACTTCGACCTCTGAACGAGCCGGTCCGTCTCCGACGGACGGAGGTCGAGACAGGCGCCGGCGGAGCCCCGCGCGCGGTGGTGCTCCGCGGGCGGCGGCACACGGTGGCTTCGGTGGACGAGACCTGGCGCGTCGACGACGAGTGGTGGCGGTCGACCGCGGGCGGGCCGCTCTCCCGGCAGTACTTTCGCCTCGTGCTGGAGGACGGCCGGGCCGTGACGGTGTACCGCGACTTGGTGGAGGGCGGCTGGTGGATGCAGCGGTACTGAAGCAAGGCGGAGGCGATGAGGCTCCGTACGTGGAGCTCCATCTGCACACGAACTACTCGCTGCTGGAGGGCGCCTCGCATCCCGAAGAGCTGATCGACCGCGCGATCGAGCTGGGCTACGACGCGCTGGCCATCAGCGACCACGACAACCTGTACGGCGCGATGGCCTTCGCCCAGGCGTGTAAGGCGCGCGGCATCCGCCCGATCACGGGCGTGGAGCTGACGGTGGCCGAGGATCCGGACCAGGGCTCGCGCGACCACCTGGTGCTGCTGGCAGAGTCGCGACGGGGCTACGGCAACCTCTGCCGGCTGGTGAGCCTGGCCAGCGGCCACGACCTGCCCGCACAGGCCGACCGCGAGCGGCGGCGGCGCGACCCATGCCTTCCGCTCGCGCGGCTGGCCGGTCACGCGGACGGGTTGATCTGCCTGGCCGGCTGCCGCGGCGGCGAGCTGGCGAGGCTCGCCACGACAGGCCACGCCGGGACGGCCGAGGCCATACTGCGCCGGCTCATCGGGTGGTTCGGGCCGGAGAGCGTTTTCGTGGAGCTGCAGGACAACCTGGTCCATGGCGACGGGCCGCGGGACCGCGCGCTCGCCGCCCTCGCCGCCCGCTGCGGCGTCGGCGTCGTCGCGACCGGCGACGTGCACTACCACGACCGCGCGCGTCACCGGCTCCAGGACGCGCTGGTGGCGATCAAGCATTGCACCACGCTCGACGCGAGTCACCGGCTGCGGCGGCCGAATAGCGAGTTCTTCTTGCGCGCGCCGGAGGAGCAGGCGGCGCGCTTTGCCGCATTCGCGACGGCGGTGGCGAACGCGCGCCGCATCGCCGATCGCTGCGCCTTCGACCTGGCGGAGGAGCTGGACTATCGGCTGCCGACGCCTCCCGTGCCGGAGGGGCACACGCCCGACTCGTGGCTGGCAGAGCTGTGTCGCCGGGCGCTGCGGGAGAAGTACGCCTCGCACGAGCGGCCCGCGGCTGAGGCGCGGCTGGCGGAGGAGCTGGGGCTCATCGCGCGTCACGAGCTGGCGGGCTTCTTCCTCGTCTATCACGAGGTGCTGGAGCTGGCGCGCGAGGTGGCGGCCGAGGTGCGCGGGAGTGCTCCGCGTGGCCGTACCAGCCTGCCGCCCGGCCGCGGACGGGGCTCGAGCGTGGGCAGCATCGTCTGCTACCTGATCGGGCTGTCGCACATCGACCCGGTGCGTAACCGGCTCTTTCTCGGGCGTTTCCTCAACGAGGAGATGCAGAGCCTGCCGGATATCGACCTGGACTTCCCGCGCGATATCCGCGAGCGGCTCTTCGAGCGAGTCTACGAGCGCTGGGGAGCGGACCACGCCGCGCTGGTGGCCACCTTCCCGACGTACCGCATCCGCAGCGCCATCCGCGACCTGGGCAAGGCGCTGGGCCTGCCGCCGCGCGAGGTCGACCGACTGGCGAAGTTCGCCGAGAGCTACGGCTCGGCCCGCGACGTGCGCGAGGAGATGCTGCGCGCGCCCGGTTTCTCCGCCGGTGGCGGATTGGCCGATGCGCCCGGCTGGCGCGAGCTGGTGGAGCTGGCCGGCGAGCTGGCCGACTTCCCCCGTCACCTCTCCCAGCACGTCGGCGGTGTGGTGATCGCCTCCGACCCGCTGGTGGAATGCGTGCCCGTGCAGCCGGCCGCCTGGCCGGGCCGCTACGTCTGCCACTGGGACAAGGACTCGGTCGACGACGCGCGCATGGTGAAGATCGACTTCCTCGCGCTGGGGATGCTTTCCCACGTTGAGGAGTGCCTGGACCTGGTGGCCGAGCACCGCGGCGTGCTGGTGGACCTCTCGCGCATCGACTTCGGCGACGAGCGGGTCTACGACCGCATCTGCAGCGGCGACACGGTGGGCGTGTTCCAGATCGAGTCGCGTGCCCAGGCGCAGATGCTGCCGCGCACACGGCCGCGATCGCTCGACGATCTGGCGACCGAGGTGGCGATCGTGCGGCCCGGCCCGATCGTGGGCGGCGCGGTCAATCCGTACGTGCGCCGGCGCGAGGCCCAGCGGCAGGATCCCGCCTACGTGCCGGAGGTGCCGCACGAGTGCGTGCGCGAGGCGCTGGAGGAGACGCTGGGTGTGGTGCTCTTCCAGGAGCAGGTGATCCAGGTGGCGATGGCGATGGGCGGCTTCAGCGCCGGCGAGGCCGAGGGTTTCCGCCGCTCGATGAGCCGCAAGCGCTCGCGGCAGGCGATGGCCGCTTACGAGGAGCGCTTCATCAGCGGGGCGGTGGCGCGGGGCGTCCTGCGGGAGACGGCCGAGGCGGTCTTCCAGAGCCTGCTCGGCTTCGCCGAGTTCGGCTTTCCCAAGAGCCACGCCGTCGCCTTCGCCCTGCTCGCGTACCAGTCGGCCTGGCTGAAGGAGTACTACCCCGTCGAGTTCTACTGTGCGCTCTACAACAACTGGCCGATGGGCTTCTATCCACCGCACGTCTTCACCAACGACGCGCGGCGCCACGGTGTGGAGGTGCTGCGCCCGGACATCAACCGCAGCGCGGCGAAGTGCACGGTCGAGGGCGACGCCGTGCGCATTGGCCTCGGCTACGCGCAGGGCGTCGGACGGGCTGGCACGGCCGCCATCACGGCCGAGCGAGCGCGAGTCGGGCCGTACCGCTCGCTCTCGGACTTGGCGCACCGCACGGGGCTGCGGCGCGAGGCGGTGGAGAGCCTGGTGCGGGTGGGCGCGTTCGACGAGTTCGGGCTGAATCGGCGTGAGCTGCTCTGGCAACTCGGGCTGCAAGGCCCGGGGCTGGTGCGGGCCCGGCTCAGTGGGCCGTCGCCCGCACACCAGCTCCGCCTGGCGCTGCCGACCGAGCAGGATGAGGTGCCGCTGGAGGACTTCACGCCGTACGAGCGGATGGCGGCGGACTACGAGGTGCTGGGGCTCTCGCCGGACTCGCACCCGATGAAGTTCCTGCGCCTGAGGCTGGGCGAGGGGGTGCGCTCGTCGCGGCACCTGCAGGCGTTGGAGCCGGGGCAGGTGGTGGACGTCGCGGGGCTGGTGGTCTGCCGGCAGCGGCCGAGCACGGCGAAGGGGATCGTCTTCCTGCTGCTGGAAGACGAGTTTGGCATGGTGAACGTGCTGGTCCCGTCCAAGCTGTACGAGCGGGAACGAGTCGCGGTGCGTACCAGCCCGTTCCTGCGCGTGCGTGGACTGCTCGAGGGTCACGCCGGTCAGGTACCGATGGTGCACGCCCGCGCGTTGCGTCCGCTGACGCCGGACGCGGCCCTGCTCACGCCGGAGGGCAAGAGTTGGGGATAGCGTTCACCCCCGGGGGCGCCAACATCGCCTGCCCCTCGCTGGCGAGGGGAGATCGAGTCCTGCTCCCGCCAGCTCCGTGCGTGGGCCGACCACCGCCAGGACTCCGACCTGGCCGGTGAGCGCTGCCTCGCCGACCGGGTGCGCGTCGAGCATCGCCGACGGAGCGACGCGGCCGAGCTCGATCGCCAGATCGCCCGCTTCTTGGAGGAGGAACGCGCCCGGCAGGCGGCGGAGCGAGAAGGCAAGGAGTGAGTTGTGGAGCGAGACAGCGACGCTGGGCAGCCGCTACGCTGCGACCGCTGCGGCGCGCCGATGCTGGAGCTGCACTGTAAGCTGATCTGTCGCCGCTGCGGGATGGTGCGCGACTGCTCCGACCCGTAGCCGCCCGGCGGCCAGTCCGCCGCATCTCCGCTGCATGTGGGAGGCGCGGATGCTCGCCCCGCTGTCGCGCGGGAAGGCGAGCCTGGCTACGACGGCTCGACCAGCGACAACACCAGGTGGCGCACGTCGCGCAGGCTGAACGGCTTCGCCAGCACGGCCCTGCCGCTCGCATCGAGCTCGTTGCGCGTCTGTGGGCTGACCGTGTCGCCGGTGGTGAAGACGAATCGCTCCGCCAGCTCCGGCCGCTCCGCCTCTATGCGGTGGTACAACTCGAGCCCGCTGATCCCCGGCATCTTCACATCCGTGATCACCAGGTCGTAACCACCCTCCCGCAGCAACTCCCAGGCAGCGTCGCCGGTCTCGGCGCACGTCACCGCGTGCCCGTCGAGCTGCAGGATACCCGTGAGCAGATCGCGGATCGTCTGCTCGTCATCGACTACCAGGATGCGCCGCGCGGGCGTGCGCTGCTCCTCCGCCGAGTCGATCGCCTCACCCCCGCCGAGCGCCGCGCCGTCGAACGCGGGCAGTTCGATGGTGATGCCGACGCCGCCGGCGGGCAGGTTCTCCGCGCGGATGCGCCCGCCGTGCTCCTCGGCGACGATACCGTAGCAGATCGTCAGGCCGAGGCCTGTCCCCTCTCCCGGTTCCTTGGTGGTGAAGAACGGGTCGAACACGCGCAGCAAGTGCTCGGCCGGGATGCCGGGTCCGGTGTCGGCGATGCTGCACTCCACCCAGCCACGGCGGTCGGCGGTGCGGATGGTGAGCAGGCCGCCGCGCTGCGGCTTCATCGCCTGCTCCGCGTTGGCGATGACGTTGAGCAGCACCTGTTGAATCTGGTGCGGATCGGCCATCACCGCGCGGACCCGGGGTGCGAGCTGAAGCTCGATCTCGATGTTGTGCACCCGCAGCTCGTAGCTGCGCAGCTCCAGGGTGCGCTCGATCAGCTCATTCAGGTCCACCGGTTCCTTGTCGGGCCGGCGACGGCGGGCGAAGGAGAGCAGGTTCTGCACGATACGCGCGGCGCGCTCGGCCTCCTGGAAGATGGTGGAGACCTGGCGCTCCACCTGGGCGGGTAGCTCCTGCTGCAGCAGGAGCTGGGCGAAGCCCATGATGCCGGTCAGCGGGTTGTTCAGCTCGTGCGCCACCCCGGAGACGAGCTGGCCCACGCTCGCCATCTTCTCCGACTGGAGGAGCCGCTCTTGGATGAGCCGCTCCTCGGTCACATCGAGCAGGGTCAGCACGGCCGCCGCGCCCGAGATGGCGGCCGGGTGGACGTGCACCTGCACGTAGGCGCGGTTGTCGTCGCGCGTCGTGAAGACCTCGCTGCGCTGCGGCTGGCCCGAGACCAGCGCGCGGTCCACCAGCTCGGCCACCGGCCCGCGGATGAAGCTGTCCGGACCCGGGGTGCCGCCCGTCGCGGCGAGCAGCGCGTGGCCACGGCCGTTGGCAGCGACGAGCGAGCGTGCGGCGCTGACGAGCACCACGGCGTCGGGCAGGGCGGCGAGCAGCCCATCGAGGTCGTGCTCCTGGGCCGGCGAGCGGGCTCCGCCCGGGGGCGGTGCGAGGTCCACCTGCACGTGGCGCAGCGCGGCCGTGACCGGCGCCCGTTCTTCCGCGTCGGCCGGGGCGAATTGGAGCGGCCGCGCCGAGGTGAAGACGAGCGCGCGGTCCGGCGATACGAACAGCGCCATCAGGCTGCGTGCGCCGCGCTGCCGGAGCGCTCCCTCCTCGACCCAGCGGGACGCGCCGGACAGGTCAGACACGAGCTGAGGCATACCGGAGCGCCAGACCGTCTCGGCCAGCGAACCGGCGAGCGGGAAGCGCTCCTCCGTCGCCGGCAGCCAGAGGTAGCCGACGCTGTCGTGCTCGCGGTGCGCAAGGGCGACGTGGGAGAAGTCGAACGCCTCGTGGAGCAAGTCGTTGAGCCGGCTCGCGGCGATGAACCCGGCCATCGAGGCGCTCTCCAGGGCGCGCATCACGAGCGGCCGGCGCGACGCGAAGAGGGCGCTGCGGTAGCGCTGCACGCCGCGAATGGAGCGGGCGTAGCTCTCGGCCAGGCCAGAGAGGCGCTGGAGCGTCTCGCTGTCGAACGAATCCGGCCCGCGGCTGAGCAGGGTGAGCGCGCCAACAACTCGTTCGCCGGCACGGAGCGGCAGGCAGCAGACGCTGCGGTAGCCATCGAGCGCCAGCGCCGCCTCGTGCCAATCGGTCGAGTCGCGCTCGTCCAGCGAACGGGTGACCGGCTGTGCCAGCCGGATGACGGTGCCCGCGAGGCTGCATTCGGCGCTGATCAGGGTCGAGTCCTGTGGCCGGAACTCAGGGTAGAGGGGGATGGATTCCAATCCGGACTCGTCGGCCCCGACCAGCTCGATGGTGCAGGCGTCGAAGCGGGCCACCGCGCGAAGCGCGGTCCACCCCTGGTGCAGCCCATCCAACTCGGGTACGAGGCCGGCGAGCGCCGGGCCATCGACCCCCGGGGTTGCTGCCATGGTCACGCTCTCCTCGCCGCGTGCACCCTCGCACGCAGCGCTTCTCGGGAAGTATCGGCACATTCTCTGTGCAAGTCAAACGTGAGCCGCGCAGGTCCTCGCCGGCAGTGACAACGGATCGGGGACCGCTAGCGATACTCGTAGCGTGCGGCCATCGTTTCCCAGGCCAGCGCGGAGAGCCGAGCGGCGTACGCTCGTGATTCCCAGATGACCGACGTGTGCTGGGCGAGGACGGAGATCGCGTAGGCGTAGCGGTGGCCATTCACCGTGAAGGCAATGATGCCGGTGTCGGCCCAGGTGTTGTCCGGCTCGAACATCCCGCCCGGCTTGTGGTAGACGGTGGCGTCCGGGTTGCCCCAGAGGGGGAGCTGGATGCCCTTGTGGTGACCAAGCGGGATGGAGGCGATGGTCATGCTCCACAGGATGTACTCGCGCTCCGACGGCGTGAAGAAGTCGGTCTTCCACAACGTCGCCAGCGCGCGGTTGTAGTCGTTGGTCGTCACCAGGTTGTCGATGATGCCGGTCTCGACCTCGTAGCCATACTCCTCGCCGTAGTAGCCGGGCGGGTGCGTCATGATGGAGCGCGCCGCGCCGACCGCCCGCGTCATCGCGTTGACGCGGCGCAGGCCCGCGGCGACGTCGCCGTTCCCGAGGCGAGCGATGATGCGGCGGGCCGGCGGGGTCTCGCTGGGACCCATCATCTCCAGAACGTCCGCGTGGACGTCGGCTTCTCGCATCTCGCCGGCGGCGATCGCCTTTGCCAGCGTCATCATGATGTAGATCTTGTCCGAGCAGCCGGCCATCTGCTGCCGGTCGCCATTGACGGCCACGGCCTCGCCGGTCTGCAGGTCGACAACGGAGACGGCCACCTCGCCGCGCATCGATCGGACCGCATCGGCGAGGCGTTGGCCGAGCGCGACCATGTCAGGGGTAAGCGCAGGGTCCGGATCCGCGGGCGTGGGGGTAGGAGGCGCCTGAGTGGGCGCAGGGGTCGGGACTGATGAAGGCGACGCCGGCGAGGCGACGGGCGCCCGCGGGGAGCCCTCGACGCTGGCTACGGAACCGGCCGGTGCGGTCGTTGCGGCGGGCGATGCTCCAGCGACGCACGCGGCGGCCAGTACCAGCACCATCGTCGCCGCCGACGCGGGCCATACCCGCTTCCACCCGCGCATCACCGATCCTCCGTGCGGCCCGTGTCCGAGCGCCGAACGACCCCCGTTCACTACAACGCTCGCCCGGGGCAAAAAGTTACGCGCTCGTTATCCTAATTTCAGAAGATGCCGCGCCCGAGGGCGGGCGTCCGTGGCTCTTTGAGTCAGGCGTTCGCGGCGATCAGCGGGTGCCGTCATTCCCGCCACCCTTCGTCATTCCCGCGAAGCCTGCCCCCCCCGGGGAGGTGGGGGGCGGGAATCCAGCATCGAGCGGCCAGTGGCCACCGCTGGATCCCGGCTCGTGCTCGTATCCGCTCGCCTGGCCGGAATGACGGGCGGTCGTTGCGCGCGCAGCCGCCGCCCACCTGGCCCGCGGGGCTGTAGGCAGGCGCGGGCCGGGTTACTGTTGGCCGAGGGGCGAAGCGGCAGGCTCGCACGGCGGCGTGCACAGGTCGTCGTGACCGCCTGCCCCGTCCGTGGTCACCTGCACCGTCGAATGCGCGATGCCGAAGCGCTGGCGCGCCAGCGCGCCCACGCACGCCACCACGGCATCGGCGGTCCGGATGTCCGCCACCTCCACGTGCGCGGAGAGCGCCGTGAGCCCGGCCCCGATCGTCCACACGTGGACGTCGTGCGCGCTCGTCACGCCGTCCAACGTGCCGATCTCCTCCTCCAGGCGGTGGAGGTCAACGTGTCGAGGGGTCGCTTCGAGCAGGACGTTGAGCGTGTCACGCAGCAGCCCCCACACGGTGATCGCCAACGCGACGACGACCAGCAGGCCTACGACCGCGTCGATTCGCGGCGGCCCGCCGGCCAGCAGCACCACGCCCGCGACGGCGGTAGCGGCGCTGATCGATGTGTCGGCGACCAGGTTGATGAAGACGGAACGGGCCGCCAGCAGCTCGCGCGAGGTGCGCGCCAGGATGAGCGCCACACCGCCGTTGACGGCCACGCCGCCCAGCGCCATCAACAGTACCGGAAGCCCGCCGAGCGGCCGCGGCTGCAGGAGACGATCGATGGCCTCGTACGCCAGGACGGCGCCGGCCATCGCGATGATGGCGGCGTTGACGATCGCCGCAAGCGCGTCCATGCGCCGCAGGCCGTAGGTGCGCTCGTGGCTCGGCGGGGCTTCCACCATCCGGAGCGCCACGAGCCCGATGAGGATCGTGAGCACATCCGCGCCGTTGTGGGTGGCGTCGGCGACGAGGGCGATGCTGTTGGCCGCCAGGCCCGCGACCATTTCGGCGATGGCGAAGCCCGCGTTGACGGCGAACGCGACGCGGAGAGCGGTGCGCCCACCCAGGGTGGCCTGGTCTGACTGTTGCATGGCGCCTAATACGATTGTCGCACGGTGCGGGCGGGCGGGTTCGCGAGCCGGTCGGCTCGGCGGGCCGCGCGCGACGCGTGGATCAGATCGGACGTCGCATCGCCACGAGGACGAACGCCGCGGCAGCGAGCGGGACGAGCACCAGGGCGGCATCGCGCGCGGGGGCCGCCCATCGCGGCGTGGTGATGCCGCGGCGTCGGGCCACCCGCCTCCAGCGCGCCATCACGACCACCGCCACGGCCAGCCAGAGGACCGATGCCTGCACTGCGAGGACCCCCTTCCGCTCGCGGGATGTTCGCGGCGCCCGCCTGGGTGCCGGCGGACGTGCTCTCTGCCACTAGCGTCCGGTCGAGCGCGCGACGTGTCAGTCGGGTAGCGGCCGGAGGCGGGGTCAGGGAAGCGCCGCGGGCTCCGTCGGGCGCCGCCCCACAGCCGGCCCGCCGGTGTGCGGTGCTACCTGGTGGTGCCCGCTGGGACGGGCACGGCTCCTGCCGGGGGAGTTCCTGCTGCGGCGCGGTCGGAGAGGGTGTACTTCGGCAGAAAGCCGTAGCCGTCGATCCACCACGAGGCCGTGGGCTGCCAGTACATGCGCGCGTTCGCCAGCGTCCGGGCCTCGGTGCCGTCGCGGCGCACGATCCAGAGCTCGCCGCGGTAGCCGAGCAGCAGCCACTCGCCGTCGGGCGACCAGGTGACGAGCGTCGGGCGCTGGTCCCTCGGCCCCTCGAAGCGGAAGATGCGCAGGCGCTCCGTCCCGGTCACTCGGTACAGCGAGCCGGAGCCGTCGAACTCGGCGCGCTCACCGCGGACGGAGACCGGGTCGGGCGGACCGTAAAGCGGGTACTGTGCCGTCGTCGTCTCCGCGCCCGTCTGCAAGTTGTGCTGGACCCAGGTCGGGCTGGGCGCTTTGCCGGTCCGCTGGAAACCGATCGTCGTGGCGTCCACCCACGTGACCAGGCCCGTCTCGGGCCCGGGGCAGGTTACGCGCTGGCGCGATTCGCCCGAGGCCCGCGCGCGGACGATGCAGCCGTCCGGGTCAACGTAGAGGATCTCGCCGGCGGCATCCGGCAGGGGGTGCGCCGTGATGTCCGGCGGCGAGGGGTGATAGCGCCCGGGTCCGACCAGCAGCACGATCAGCACTCCGAGCGCGGCCAGTCCGGCCAGCACGCCCGCGGCGTAGAGGCGCGTCCTCACGGGGAACCGCCCGGCCCCTGCAGCCGCACGCGGAACCGGGCCAGGAGCAGCGCGCCTGCCACCAGCAGCGCTCCGCTCAGCATGAGCGCCAGCGGCGCGCCGAGCTGCTGCTCGAAGTGGGTCTCGATGAACGAGACCAGGCCGACGAACACCGCGGCGACCGCGGCGACCATGTAGATGAACGACGCCCGGCGCAGGCTGAGCGCGACGAGCGCCGCGCCGGCCAGGAAGACAAGCGCCTCGGCCCATCGCTCGGCGCCCACCAGCGATTGAGCGTAGCCGGCATGGAAGGCGCCGAAGGCGAAGCCGGCCGCGGCGAAGATCCGGGCCGAGGGTCGCGGATGCAGCAACCCCTTCTCGGTCAGGGCAAGGCCGGCGGCACCGAACGCTATCATCAGCAGACCGGCGGCGGTCTGGTTGTACGCATCGGGGGTGGTGCCGCCCGCCACCGCCAGGGCAAGCAGCGAGCCGGCGAGCGCCAGGACCTGGAGATGCGAGGGGTAGGCCACCCACGCGGCCAGCGCCAGCGCGGTGGCGGTGCCGGCCGATGAGAGCAGGATGGCCTGGCGGTCCCACTCGGCCTCGTTGCCGATGACGGCAACCGCACCGGCGAGGAGCGCCACGGCCGCTACCCAGGCGACGCTCGCGCCGCGGCGGAGCTCCGGCTGCGCCGCGCGCCGCATCGCGACGCCGGCGATCGCGGTGAGCACGCCCGGCACGGCCAGCGAGGCGACGCGGGCCCATGAGCGCACGTCATGCCAGTTCTGGCCGGTCAACGTGACGACGCCGACCACGGCCACGGCAAGTCCCAGGTAGACGAGCGCCTCGATGGCGCCCGGCCGCTCCACCCGCTCACGGGCGGCGTGCTCCCGGTCGGCCTCTTCGAAACGGAGGATGCGTTCGGCCTGGGCGGCGTCGATGATCCCGGCGTCGCGCCAGTGAGCGATCTGCTGCTCAATGGAGGGCATCGCGCCTCTCCGGCCGGATCGCGCCCCGGTCCGCCGCTGACGGATGAGCGGACGCGTCCGCATTTATATTTTCCGCGATCCGGATGAGCCTGTCCATCGGATGGCGCTGAGGCCAGCCGTGGAAGGGGAGCGTGGTGGAGGATGAGGAGCGCCTCCGGCCGCCCCGCGCCGGCCGACTACAATGCAGGTGAATGGCCCGAGGCCGGAGGACACCAGCCATGGACAGCGAGCACGACGTCTTCGCGCAGGTCTCTCACCTGGAGGCGCACTTCCGCGACCTGTTCGACTCCTTCGGCCTGGGAGGCGGCAGCCGCTACGCCGAGCGCCCCTTCGAGCCGCCTACGGACGTGTACGAGACCGCGGAGGGCTACGGCATCGTCATGGAGGTCCCCGGCGCCCAGCCCGAATCCTTCGATGTCCAGGTCGACGGCCAGACGGTGCGCGTCGCCGGGCATAAGGACGATAGCTGCCCCCAGACCGGCCGCCGCTACCTGCAGATGGAGATCGCCTGCGGCCCCTTCGAGCGGTCCATTACCCTGCCGCGGGCCATCGACCCGGAGCGCGTTGCCGCCCACTACCAGGACGGCGTGCTGCGCATCGAGGTCGCGACGCGACCAGCCCGCGGTGAGGGCACCTGGCACGTGGTGATCGTCCGTGGCTGACGAGATCGACCGGCCCACGGCCGTACCCTCGGAGCACGCTCCGCCGATCGAGCTGACCGTCCCCGCGCTGCTCAGCGGCGCCGGCGTGCTCTTCCCGGCGCTGCTGGTGCCGGTGGTCACCAGCGAGGAGCACGAGATCCGCAGCGTCGACGCCGCCGCCTCCAGCGCCTCGAAGTACATCGCCGTCGTCGCTCAGCAGCCGAGCGAGGATGAGCGCTTCGACGGCGCCCCGCGCGACGTGGGCAGCCTCGCCACGGTGGTGCGCATGGCCCATCTGCCCGGTGGGCCGCTGCAGGCGCTGCTGCGCGGCTACCGCCGCGTGCGCGTGCTCGAGACGGCGGAGCAGGACGGTGTGCTCCAGGCGCGTGTGGTAGAGCTGGCGGACGTGCTCACCCCGGGCCCCGAGCTGGACGCGCTCGCGCGCGAGGCGCTCAGCCTGTTCCAGGAGGTCGCGAAGCTCTCCGAGAGCATCCCGCAGGAGGCGGTGCTGGCCGCCCAGCAGATCGTCGCGCCCGGCGGCGTCGCCGACTTCATCGCCGCCAACACGCCGCTCAAGCCGGCCGACCGCTACGCCCTGCTACGGGAGACCGATGTCGCTGGCCGCCTGCGCGCGCTGCTCGAGCTCTTGCGCCACGAGCTCCAGGTGCTCAAGGTCGGCGCGGAGCTCCAGTCGCAGGTGCGCGGCGAGCTTTCGAAGCGCGAGCGCGACTACTACCTGCGCGAGCAGCTCAAGGCGATCCAGAAGGAGCTTGGCGAGAGCGAGGGCACGCCCGAGGTCGCCGAGCTGCGGCGGCGGATCGACGGGGCCGGCCTCCCCGACCACGCGCGCAAGGAGGCGGAGCGCGAGCTCGAGCGGCTCAACAGCGTGAACCCCGCTTCACCTGAGTACCAGGTGATCCGCACCTACCTGGAATGGCTCGCCGACCTGCCCTGGAACAAGTCCACGCGCGAGCGCATCGACCTGCGCCGCGCGCAGCGCATCCTCGATGCCGACCACTACGGCCTGGAAGAGGTGAAGCAGCGCGTGCTCGACTACCTGGCCGTGCGCAAGCTGCGCCGCGCGGCGCGCGGCCCGATCCTCTGCTTCGTCGGACCGCCGGGCGTCGGCAAGACCTCGCTCGGCAAGTCGATCGCGCGCGCCATCGGGCGCCAGTTCGTGCGGCTCTCGCTCGGCGGTGTGCGGGACGAGGCCGAGATCCGCGGCCACCGCCGCACCTACGTGGGCGCCATGCCCGGACGCATCATCCAGGAGATCCGCCGGGCCGGCGTGAACAACCCGCTGATGATGCTCGACGAGGTGGACAAGCTCGGCGTCGGGATTCAGGGCGACCCGGCGGCCGCGCTGCTCGAGGTGCTGGACCCGGCGCAGAACTCCACCTTCGTCGACCACTACCTCGACCTGCCGTGGGACCTGTCGAAGACGATGTTCATCACCACCGCCAACCAGCTCGACACCATCCCCGGCCCGCTGCGCGACCGCATGGAGGTGATCACCATCTCCGGCTATACCGAGCGGGAGAAGGTCGAGATCGCCCGCCGCTACCTCGTGCCACGCCAGGTGGAGGAGAACGGGCTGACGCCGGCGCTCATTGAGCTTACCGACGGCGCGTTCCACCTGCTGGTGCGTGGCTACACGCGCGAGGCCGGGGTGCGCAACCTCGAACGGCTGATCGGCGCGCTCTGCCGGCGCGTCGCGCGCAAGGTCGCCCTCGGCGAACGCACGCCGCACCGCATCACCCCCGAGCAGGTGCCCGAGCTGCTCGAGCGGCCGCCGGTCCCCGAGGAGGAGGCGCAGCAGCGCGACGAGGTCGGTGTGGCGACCGGCCTGGCCGCGACGGCGGCCGGCGGCGACGTGCTCTTTGTCGAGGCGGCCGTTATGCCGGGGAGCGGCAAGCTCACGCTCACCGGACAGCTCGGCGAGGTGATGCAGGAGTCCGCCCAAGCGGCGTTCACCTACGTCCGCGCCTGTGCCGATCACTACGGCATCGGCCCGGACTTCTTCTCGACGCACGACATCCACGTCCACGTTCCGGCCGGCGCCGTGCCGAAAGACGGCCCATCCGCCGGCGTGACGATGGCCACGGCGGTGCTTTCAGCGGTGGCGCGGCGACCCATCCGCCACGGCGTGGCGATGACCGGCGAGATCACCCTGCGCGGGAAAGTCATGCCGGTGGGCGCCATCAAGGACAAGCTGCTGGCCGCCCATCGTGCCGGGGTGCGGACCGTCTGCATCCCCGCGGAGAACGAACGCGACCTGCGCGACATCCCGGCCGACGTGCGGGCAGAGCTCGACATCCGCCTCTGCCGCCACGCGGACGAGGTGCTGGACGTGGCGCTCGTGCCGGCGCCGCGACCCGAGCCGCTGGCGGCGACCCCCCGCTGACGCGGCGGCCCGTTTGACGCACGGTTCGCCGACTGGCAACATCATGGCCATCAAGCTGGGCACACGTGGGGGACGGCATGCCGGACCTGGGCGAGATCGCCAACGCGCTCCAATCGTTCGGAGGCGATCCTCGCCGAGCTGATTCTCTCGCCCGGGTCGTCGGCTTCGAGCCAGTGCGCACGCCCACCGACCTCCTCCACGGCCTCACCGCGCTTCGCAGCTTCTTCCTCCAGCGGCCGGATAGCTTCGGTGTCCGCGAGCTCTACCGCGTGGCCCATCGCGCGGCCGACCCCGGCAGCGCGGCCCTCTACGTGGCGGTGCTGGACGATTGGGGCCAGCGATCTTCGGACCGTGACCGGGCGCGGCGCCGCGTGGCGCGGGCGCTCGTCGAGCACGTGCCCGACGGCAGGGTGCTGTTCTTCTTGGTCCCGAACGAGCTTCAGCGGGCCTCTCGGCCTGAAGTTGAGATGGTGTTTCCGAGAGCTGCCCAGCGGGCGGATGGTGGGGCGGGCCGCGGCGCGATTACGACAGTCCGCGCGCTCATCGACGTCCGTGAACCGAACCGCTTTCACCGAGAGTTGCTTCAACAGCTCGTGATCGCCGCCGCCTCGTCGCTCGCGGCCATCTCCCGGCAGTGGGGGCAGGCGTTTAGCGTCGAGCGCGTGACCAAGCGGTTTTATCTTGAGTACGCAGGCGTCCGGGACCGCCTCGCGCAGTCCCTTCTGGACGCGAACCCGGAGCACCCGGCGGTGGGCGCGCTCTCCGGGTACGACCGGAGCGCCTGGGCAACCCGCCAGCTCGGCCGCATCCTGTTCCTCTGGTTCCTGCAGTCCAAAGGTTGGCTCGGCGGCAGCGGCGCCGGCGGTGGCCGGCCCGGCTACCTGCGCTGGTTGTGGGAGCGGAGGCACCGCGTTCAAGGGGGCTTCTATCGCGGTTTCCTCGTGCCGCTCTTCTTCGAAGCCATGGCCAAGCGCAACTGCCGCCGGGAGGTCCAGGAGCTGCTGGAGTACACTCCGTACCTCAACGGTGGGCTGTTCCGGCCGAACGCCCTCGAAGATCGTATCGAAGGCGGCGGCGAGATCGCCCTGCCCGACGACGTGTTTGACCCGGACCAGGAGAACAGCGTTCTCTGGTTGCTTTCGCGCTACCGCTTCACCACGCGCGAGTCCACCCCGGACGATCAGTCGGTCGACCCCGACCCGGAGGTGCTCGGCCGGGTGTTCGAGAACCTCTACCAGGGCGACGAGCGCCACGATACCGGCACCTACTACACGCCGCGCGAGATCGTCCATTTCATGTGCCGCCAGGTGCTCGATGGCTACCTGCGCGACACCGTCGGCGTCGACCAGGAGACGATCGACTGGCTGCGTCGCCTGGTCATGGAGCCGGATGGTGACGAGCGCCACCTGGACGGGGACACGGAGCGCAGCCTGATCGAGGCGCTGGAGAACGTGCGCATCTGCGACCCGGCCGTCGGCTCTGGCGCATTCCTCCTCGGCGCCATGCAGGAGATCGTGCTGATGCGTCGCGGCATCGCGCACGCGAAGCAGGGCTTTACGGAGCTGGCCGACCAGCGTGTCGCCGAATGGAAACGGCGCGCCATCCAGTGGAGCCTGTACGGGGTCGACATCAACCCGGAGGCGGTCGAGATCTGCCAACTCCGGCTGTGGCTCTCATTGGTGCTGGACGAGCCCGGGCCGCGGGACAGCGAGCCGCTGCCAAACCTGGACTTCCGCATTGTGGCGGGCGACTCGCTGATCGACCGGGCCGCTGGCATTCCCTTCGCCGAGTCGCTACCGCGCGGCGTCTACCAGCCCCACCTTGAGTTGCGGGACCGCGTGGGTCGAGAGGAACGGAACATCGAACAGTGGCGCCGCGAGTTCGAAGCGACGCAGGAGAACCCGCAGCGGCTGCGCGTGCTGCGAGACAACATCGCTCGCGCCGAGCAACGCATCATCCGCTACCACCTGGAAACACACCTGGAGGGGGCGCGCGACTCTGTACGGGAGGCGGAGGCAGCAGCAGCCGGCCGCGGGGCGGGCACACGCGGGCAGCGCAGCAGCGACGTGCGCGAGGGCTGGCCCACGCCCGGATGCGGGTCGAACAGATCGAACGGTTCATCGGAGGACTGCGCCCCGACGCACC
Organism: Chloroflexota bacterium; assembly: GCA_021787985.1. Classification (GTDB taxonomy): domain Bacteria; phylum Chloroflexota; class Dehalococcoidia; order DSGV01; family DSGV01; genus JAJYLG01. The sequence goes on along the minus strand of JAJYLG010000034.1, from coordinate 7,942 downwards.
CTACCAGAAGCCGTTTCTCTGGCCAGTGGCGTTCCCGGAGGTCTTCCAGCACGGCGGGTTCGACATCGTGCTCGCCAACCCGCCATACGTGCGACAGGAGAAGCTCGCGGCGGGGGACCAACAAGTATACGCGCAGGCCTTCCCGGAGGTCCACACGGGCACCGCAGACATCCTGGTCTACTTCTACGCGCGGGCGATTCAGATCCTGCGCGACGGCGGCTGGCTCTCGTTCATCACCAGCAACAAGTACATGCGCGCCGGCTATGGGGAGCGCATCCGGGCCCATTTGCCCCAGGCGCTGGCCCTGGAACGCGTCGTCGACTTCGGCGACCTGCCGTTATTCGAGGCGAACGGCAAGGCCGTGGCGGCCTATCCCGTCGTCTCCGTCGGTAGTGAGGGGGCTGCCTCGTCGGAACACAGACTGGGCGTCGTTGACTTGACCTATCCGGTCCGGCGCGCCCTGGACGACGCCGGCAAGCGCGTCAATCCGGAGACGGTGCGGGAAGCGCTGGAGGATATGGAGGTCCTGATCGAGGCCACACAGGTAGCGGATTACCCGCAGGTCCTCCTGAAGAAGGGGGGCTGGATACTGGAGGACCCTGCGCTGGTGCGGCTCTTCGAGCGGCTGATGTCGCAGGGCAGGCCACTGGGGGAGCTCGTCCAGGGCCGCATGTACTACGGCATCAAGACTGGCCTGAACGAGGCCTTCGTCATCGACGCGGCGAAGCGGGCGGAACTGATCGCGGCGGACCCGCGCTCGTCGGAGCTGATCAAGCCGTGGCTGCGCGGCCGCGACATCAAGCGCTGGCGGCCCCAGTGGGCGGGGCTGTACGTCATCGCGGTCCAGAACAGCGGCGACGGAGACGCGAGCAACCCGTGGGCCAAAGCTCGCACCGAGGCCGAGGCGCGGCGCACTTTCGCCAGCACGTACCCGCTGATCCACGATCATCTCAGCCGCTACGAGGCCAGGCTACGTCCGCGGGCCGATCAGGGGCGCTTCTGGTGGGAGCTACGCTCTTGCTCCTACTACCGGGAGTTCGAGCGGCCGAAGGTGGTGTGGCCGGAGTTCGCCAGGCGAATTCGGTCTTGCTACGCGGACGCCGGCGTCTACCTCAACAACAAATGCTATTTCTGGGCGGACGCGCCAACGTGGTCATTGGCAGTTCTCAACTCTGAGCTCGTCGAATTCCTCCTTTGTATGATCACGAGTCAGCTCCGCGGTGGATTCCTGCAGCTGTACGACCACTTTGTGCGTCGCTTGCCGCTGGTCGTCCCGGGCGACGCCGAGGCACGAGGACTAGTCCGTGAGATGAATGGGTGCGATGGGGACTCGCAGGGAGAAAGAGCCATCGAAGCCGCAGTCCGTTCCCTCTACGGGCTTTCCGCGGAGCAAGGTTCCGTTATCGATGAGTGGTTCCGTCGCAGGAGCCTCGCTGCCGGCACGGCGGAAGACGAAGGTGGCGACGAGGAGGAAGGCTGATGGCAACATAGCTAGCGGTCCAGGAGCCAATTGGCGAAGTCGAGCGGAACGGCTACATCCTGGCGGAGTTCCGGCGCGGCTAGGCCGGGAACCGGGAGCAGGTGTTCAGGCCGCAGGAGATGGAGAGGGTTCATGTCAGTTAGAGAGTTCGAACTGTTTCACGGTGCGGTCCTAGCGAAAATCGTGCGCAACGACAAGCCGGTCACCCTCCGCATGATCGAGACGAAGCCCAACACCGAGTGGGCAATCTATCGGATTAACGATGAAGTAGAACTCCTCGTGAAGCACAGTAAGAAACCCAGACCGCTCAAACCGCCCTCTCGCGGACGGAGCTGGACGTTCGTCTTCTCCGGGGACCAACTCTCTCGGGTCCGGTCTGGGAGCACTTGGGTTGCCCTGGTCTGTGGCGACCAAACCGTCGACGCTAGGGGACAGGAAATCTGCCTCGTCGAACCGGCTGAGCTCCGGCATCTGGTACCTGCGGGCGCGCAGAGAGAGCAGCAATCCATCACCGTGCGGTTGGAGCAAAACAGATCTCTCCGGGTCACGGGCGGCGGCGTGGAAAAGGTAGTCGCTCGAAACCGGTTGGAGACATGGGCGATCCCGGGAAGCTGAGCAGGAATCCGTGGGTCGGCTGGCCGTCCCGGTCGCCGACGACCCGATCACGGGCTCCAAGGAGCAGCAGCCGCTGGTGGCGCTGCTGCGCGTCCGGGCTGTGCCGACCGCCCTCAACCATCTCGCGCCGCAGGCTGGCCCCGGGCGTACGTCACGATCTGTCGCGCACTGACGCTAGCCTGTACGTGGCCAAGCGGTCGTCGTGTAGAGTCGTGGGAGAGGAGGCGCCGTTATGAGCGCGGTTCGGACCTTGGAGGAACGGTGTGTCGACGCCACCCTGCTGCTGGCGCTGTGGGCGCGGTGCGCCCAGGACCCGAGCCAGGACGCCGGCGACAAGCTGCGCCAGATGAAGCTCGCCTTCCTCGCTGCCTTTCGTCTCCAGGAGGAACGAGTCCGGGCGCTCACCCTCTCGTTCTATCGCTGGAGGTGGGGACCTTTGTCCAACGACGTCTACGAGACGTGGGGCATGCTCGAGGCGGCCGGTCTTGTGAACCAGGAAGAGCACTTCGTCTTCACGCGGGCGGGCGAGAGGCTGGCGCGCGCCTTCTACGACGAGGTGCTGCGGGACGAGCCCAACGCGCTCGTGCGGGCGGTCATCGACGGGGTCGCCGCGGAATGGCAGCCAGACCCGTCCACGGGTGCGCTGCTCAGGTCCGTCTATGCCATGCGCGTTCGCCCGCTGGGCAGCGAACAGGAGCTCCCGATCGAGGCGATCGTGGAGGGCACGGAGCTGCTCGCGCCGATGCCGCTGGGCGAGGCGCGCGCTGCGCTCCAGATCGATAGCGGCTGGCTGGAGACGCTCGCGCTGACGCTCAGCCCCGGTGCCGACGTACCATTGCGCCGTGCGGTCGAGGACTTTCGGTCCGGCCGGGTGCGTGTCGGCTGAGCGGTCTGGCTGGGTCGTGCGCCGGTCGCGCGAGTACGTCGACCAGCTCGGCGACCGTCTCTACCGCTCCCGCCGGCAGCGGATCGAGCGCCGCGTCGAGGAGCTGCTGAAGGACCCGTACGCGGCCGCGGGAGCCGAACGTTTGCGCTACCGCTACTGGGGCTTGCGCAGCGCCCGCGTGCTTGACGACGTGCGCCTGATCTACCGCGTCTGCGCCGAGTGCCGCGCAGAGGAAATGAGGCAACCAAAGGTGGGCGCCCCTGCGCGGGGTGAGTTTACCCTGGATTGTTGCGCCGACGGCCACACCGTCGACGACACGGTAAACATCCTGTGCCTCTCACAACATTATGTTGACATACCCAGCGGCTTCGACTTCCATGCTTGACCTGGCGGTGATCGCTAACGACCCGTCGACCGGCTCCACGGAGCAACACCTGCTGGCAGCGTTGCTGCGCGTCCGGCCGGAACGGGTGCGCATCGCCACCGCCTACCTCACGCCGGATGGCTTCCTCACGCTGAAAAACGGGCTGGGCGGCGCCCAGACCGTTCGGCTGCTCCTGGGCGAGCGGCCCTTCCTCAACCGGCGCGGTCCTTCCGACGTGCTCGGTCAGCCGGGGGAGGAGGACGAGCTGCGGGGGCCAGCGGAGTCCGTCGACTGGTACACGTTCCTCGAGGGCGGCTACCCGTGGTTGCTGCTGACGCACCAGGAGCGGGCGGAGCTGCTGCGCCGCGGCGAAGACCCGGCCAAGTCGGCGTTCGACCTCAGCGCCTGGGAGCGTGTGCGCGCGCTAGCGGACTTCCTTCGCCGCGACGCCGTCGAGGTCCGCCGTTTCCTGGGAGACGACGCGGGGAAGGTTGAGCCCGGGAAGGTGCTCGACCACAGGTCCCCGCGGGCCCGGCTCCATGCGAAGGCCTACATTCTCAGCGGCCCCGACGCGCAGTTCACGGCCGTCGGCTCGAGCAACCTGACGAAGGGCGGCCTCCAGCAGAACGTCGAGCTGAACCTCGTCTCGTCGGACGACGCTCTTGCCACGCGATTAGCGGGCTGGTTCGACCGCAAGTGGGAAGAAGGCCAGGATTGCAAGGGCGAGTTCATCCGGCGCCTCGAGGAGTGCGTCCTCTTCGGACGGCGCTACACGCCCTGGCAGGTGTTCATCAAGTCGCTGCACGCGGCCTACGGGCGCTTCCTCGAGCTGGGGCTCTCGGAAGACATCGCCGAGCGCCTGGCCGGCTTCCAGCAGCACGCTGTCCAGCGCTGCGTCGCACTGCTCGAGCGGCACTGGGGGGCGATGCTGTGCGACTCGGTCGGTCTGGGGAAGACGTACGAGGGTCTCGGGATCTTGGGCGAGTTCGCCCGGCGCCGGGACGGCCGCGTCTCCGCCCTGGTCGTCTGTCCCGCCCAGCTCGAGGGCAACTGGAGCCAAGAGAAGCTCGTCCAGTACGGCGTCTCGGCCGAGACCGTGACGATGGAGTCGCTCGCCCAGCTTGTTGTCGACGTCGACGAAGCCACGAGCCCGCTGGACCGGGCGCGGCGAGAGCGGCGTCTTCGGCACTACCAGGACCACTTCGACATCGTGCTCGTCGACGAGTCCCACAACTTCCGCAACAGTCAGACAAAGCGTTACCGGGCGTTGATGGAGATCGTTCGCGATGGTAAGCCCGACAAACGCGTCGTCCTGCTGACCGCCACCCCGGTCAACAACTCCGTCTGGGACCTCTACACGCAGCTCATGCTCATCACGCGCGGAGACGACACCTGGTACGCCGGTCGTGGGCCGGTGGCGGACCTGCGCAGCACGTTCCGGGCGGTGGAGAAAGGCGAGGGGGGCGCCGGTCTCCTCGACACCATGATGCTGAGCCTGGTGCGGCGCACGCGCCACGACATCCGCGCGATGCAGAAGGCCGGCGAGGTGATGGAGGTCGGCGGGCAGCCGATGCGCTTCCCGGAGCATGAGATCCCGCGGGCGGTCGGCTACAGCCTCCAGGACCTCTACGGCAGCATCTACCAGGATGTGGTCGACGCCGTCCAGAAGCTCAACTTCGCGGTGTATCAGCTCGAGTCGTATGGGGTCGACACGGGGGAGGGTGACACCGTGGAGCGTCTGCGCCAGCGCAACGCCAACTTCGTCGGGATCATGCGGACGATCCTTCTGAAGCGCATGGAGAGCTCGGTTGCCGCACTGACGAGCACGGTCAGCTCGATGGTGGGCTACCTCGACCTGTTCTTGGCGCGACTCGGCGAGGGCGGGGTCCTAACCCCGAAGCAGGCGTACCGGTTGCGGGCCGTGCTTGGTGGCGCTCTGCCGGACTCTGAGCTCGAGACCGGAGACTGGGACCCCAGGGCGCTGGAAGCCCTCCGTGAGCTCAGGCCGGCCCCGCGCGACCCCGATCTGGTCGCTCGGCTGCAGGCGGCCGTTGAGGAGGACCGCGACCGGCTCAAGAACCTGCTTTCCAATGTGCGGCGGCTGGAGGAGATGTGGGGCGCTCGGGGCGACCCCAAGGCCCAAGAGGTGCGCAAGCTCCTGGAAGGACTGCCCGCGACTGACGCGCGCGGTATTCCTACGAAGGTCGCGATCTTCACGAACTATCGCGACACGGCAGAGTACCTCTTTCGGCAGCTCGGGGGTGGCGAGCCGGACGAGTTCCGGCGCAGCGGCGCGCCGCGCGTGCAGAGCAACTTGCGCGACCGTCCGTGGATGTCGCTTCTCACCGGGACCGACGACCGACGCCGCCGCGAAGACGTGCTGCAGCGGTTCGCCCCGCTCGCCGCGGTCCGGGACGCCGAGCCCCTGGACGATCCTCAGCTCGCCGCACGGGTGCAGCCGTTCCGCCAGGGAGGAGTCGACCTGCTGATCGCGACCGACGTCCTGTCCGAAGGGCAGAACCTCCAGGACGCCCAGTACCTGATCAACTATGACCTGCACTGGAACCCGGTGCGCATGATCCAGCGGGCCGGGCGCATCGACCGTCTCTACTCGCCGCATGACAAGGTCTACATCTACAACGTCATGCCGGAACAGGGTCTGGAGGACCTGCTGCGCCTCGTCAGGAGCCTGACGCGCAAGCTCGAGACGATCGAGGACGCAGTGGCCCTTGACGCTTCGGTGCTCGGTGAGCAGATCGAGGCGAGGGAGCTCGACAAGATCATGACGCTCCGCAGCGGCGGCGCGAGGGCCGACGAAGTGTACCTCGAGGGGGAACGAACCCAGGGCCTCGATGAGGGTCTTGCAGTGCTGAACGAGTACCTCGACATCATGAGAGTGACGGCCACCCGCGAGCTGCAGGACATCCCGGACGGCGTGTACAGCGTGAGGAGCGGCCGCCAATCGGGCATCTACCTGATGTTGCGCATGCCTGAGGAGGTCAGCGGCGAGGTGTTCTGGCGGTTCTTCCCGCTGGGTGACACCGCGCATTCGGTGACGTCGCCGAACGACGTCCTCGACCTCATCGCGGCCGGCCGCGATGAGCGGAGGCACCCGCTCGGCGACGACGTCAACCCGTTCCACGATCTCCGCGAGTCTCTGGAGGCGGCAGTTCATCAGATCGGGAACGCTTACGAACAGGCGATCGCCGCGCAGGCTCCCGATGCGTTCGTCAAGCGCCTCAAACGGCTCCTCCAGCGGGACGACTTCCTGGAGGCCGACGAGCTCACGTGGAAGCGACTAGGCGATTGGGCGAACCAGCCACACCCGTCGGACGCGCTCCGTCGGCGCGCGATGATCGACCCCGTCCGCGTCGTTAACCGCGTCGGGACGAGCGCAAAGCTGGAGGAGCTCCTGCCCGCGCTCCGGGACTTGTGGGCTGCGATCGAGTCGGAGGGCCTCGACCGCCCGCTGGAGCGGCCGGCGACGCGCCAGCCGTCGATTCGCGATCTCGAGCTGGTGGCTTGGGAGCTTATCGTCAGCGAGCCTGGCCCGGGCGGCTTGCGGGAGTTCGTCGCGGACCGGCCGGCCGACATGACGCCTGCATAGGGCTCGCTCAGCTCACGGCTTCACGGCCCGCGCGTAGATCGCCTCGCAGGGCAGCACCAGGCCGTCGCGCCGTACGTAGGGCCGCACTCCCGCCCGCACCCGCTCGCGCACGCGCGCCTGCACGTGCACGGGCAGCGACTGGACGACGCGCGCCACGCCGAACCTGCCCTCGAGGTGGCCGCGCAGGTACGCTTCGACGTCGCGGTAGCGGTCGGGGTGTGTCTGGCGGGTCAGCTCGACGTGCGCCGCCCCGGCGCGGTGGAGGACGTCCGGCAGGGCGCCGTCACGCCCGAGGCGGAAGAGCGCCGGGCGGCCGTGCTCCCAGCTCGCGGGCGCTTCCGCGTCCACGGCGTCCGCGGGGATGCCGACGGAGCGCATCGTCTCGGCCTCCGCCCAGACCACGACGGCCAGCCGACCGCCCGGTCGCAGGACGCGCAGCAGCTCCGCCGCGCCGGCCACGTGGTCGTCGAGCAGCATGAGCCCGAACTGGCAGAAGACCACGTCGAACGCGCCGTCCGCGAAGGGGAGGCGCGCGGCGTCGCCCTGGGCGGGGAGCACCGGCACGGGCGCGTCGGCGCAGTTCTCGCGGCAGAGTTGGAGCATGGCGCGGGCGATGTCGACGGCGACCACCGAACCGCCCGGCGCGACGCGGGGGCCGGCGGCCAGCGCCGTGCGTCCGCCGCCGCAGGCCACCTCGAGCACGCGCTGGCCGGGCTGCAGCTCGAGCAGGTCGAGCAGCAGCGGCGAGTATTGGCCGGTGAAGGCGCTCACCTTCTGGTCCCAGTCGGCCGCGCCGGACTCGTACGTGGGGCGTGCTCCACTCATGCCCGCAGCTCCACCACGGCGGCTCCTGTGCGCTCGGCGAGCGCCCGGCGGATCCGCTGGCAGCCGGCGCGGAAGGCGGGATCGAGGAGGTCGGGCGTGGACATGATCACCGCGTCCTCGTGGTTGTCGGAGTAATAGCGCGGGCGGCGGCCGACCTCACGATAG
>JAJYLG010000113.1 GCA_021787985.1 Chloroflexota bacterium | reverse complement strand
CGCGACACCCCGATCGTGCCGCACGTTGCCCGGCCTGCGCCTGGATCAGCTGCGTGTCGAGTCCATGAGCCTCGGTGCCGCCGCCAGGATGCCGTAGGTCGCGAACGAGAGGTCGGGCGTGGCGAGGGCCGCAGCCACCACCAGCGTCCAGGGACGAGAGGCGCCCTTCCAGGCGATGACGGCCGCGAGCACGACGCGTACGGGCAGCGACGGCCGCCAGGGCAGGATGGCCAGGTAGTAGGACGGTACCTCCGAGTGCGTCTGGAGTTGCGTGGCCCACGCCGCAACAAGCGACGGCGCAACGACCAGGACGCCGATGCCCAGAGCGCTGCACACCCCCAGGGCCACGGCCAGGTCACGCCATCGCCGCTGCTGCGCCAGGGCCACCATGCCGACGGCCGGCGTCACCTTGGTCCATGCGAGGGCCGCCCACGCGGCCGGCCAGCGAGGTGCCAGCGCGAGCGGAACCGCAAGCAGCGTGGCAGCGTTACCCCAGGAGATCGCCGCCGCCAGCGCCAGCCCGAACGGAATGCGCAGGCGCACCGGCACCGGCCACAGCAGCCACAGGCCGGCAACAGAGAGCGCAGCGACCCACAGGGCGGCAAAGACCGGCCACGACAGCACGGCCGCCGGAGCGAAGAGGAGAGCGCCGACCGGCGGGTAGACGAAGCCGCCCGCGTACAGCGGGCCGTGCCATCCGGCCCAGTAGACATGCGCGTCTCCCAGGCCGGGGCGGTCCTGCACGGCGACCGCCACGCTGACAAGAGCCCCGATCCAGGCCAACGCGAACGTGATCAGCCGTCGCAGGTACCCCCAATCGGGTGTGCTACGGCTGAGGACGACGGTCGCCACATCCCACCTCCGCGGAGCGCACGGCTGCATCGTAGATGGGCAGGCAACTGCAGGAAGCCCGTGAGGACTCGACCAGCCGGACGGGCCCCATCGAACAGGGACCACCGGGGGGGCTTGGCACCGCGGGCGCGCCTGATAGGCTAGGCGGACACCGGGCCAGGGAGGCGACAACCGATGACTTCGCTCGCTGGAGCGATGCAGGAGAGCAGCACGGCCAGGCGCCTGCTGGATTGGTCGTTCCGCCTGCCGCTCACGCCCAACCGCGCACACGCGCTGCGCGACGGGCTGGTGCTGGCCGGGGTGATCCTCGCGGTCGTGGACTGGTGGTGGCTCGCGCACGGAGCACCCCCGGTCGACGCCGGTGGCTGGTGGGCCGCGAACCCTCTGCACCCGTACGTCGACGTCCACGGCGGGCTCGAGAACAAGTTCATGTACAGCCCGGCGTGGGAGTTCGTGATCGGGCCGCTCCGCAATCTCGACCTGGCCGCCCTCGGGGCCCTCTGGCGGGCCGTGCAACTCGTGGTCCTTGCCTACCTGGCGGGTCCCTTCCTCGCGCCCATCCTGTTCCTGGTACCGGTGCAGTCGGAACTCACGGTCGGGAACATCCAGATCTTCCTGGCGCTGGCCGTGGTCCTGGGCTTCCGCTACCCGGCGACCTGGGCGCTGATGCTGCTGACGAAGGCGACCCCCGGGCTCGGGCTGCTCTGGTTCGCGGTCCGCCGCGAGTGGCGTGCGCTCTTCATCGCCCTCGGGGCGACCGCACTGATCGCCGGCGTCTCCTACCTCATGCACCCCAACCTGTGGCGTGACTGGCTGGTGCTCCTGACCTCCAACGGCACACCCGTCGCACCTCCCTACTTCCTCTCGTTCTGGGTGCGCCTGCCGTTCGCCCTGGTCGCGATCGTGGCCGGCGCGCGGGCGAACCAGCGCTGGGCACTCGTGGTCGGCGTGACCCTCGCGCTCCCGGTGGTGTACTGGGTCAGCGCCTCGCTGCTCGTGGGGGTGCTGCCGTACCTGCGGGACGCCCTGGGGCGGGCCCTGGGGCGCTGGTACCTCGCTCGAGCCACCTGGCAGGGCAGGCAGGCGATGGGAGTGCGGGCCGCACAGGCAGCGGTCACGGAGTAGCGACAGGGCCGCCTCCCCCAACGGGACCATCGGCTCGACCGCGTTGCACCGATCGTCCCAGGCCTCCGCAAGTCCCGGTGTTAGGCGGCCCACCCATCGTTGCGGGTGCTGATCCACGCAGCGAGGATTGCGGATGTCGTACGCCAACGTCGCATCGGGCCTGCCCGGCCGGCCAGCCAGGCCGCGCCGGACCGGGCACGGGTTGGGCGGGCATCGCCGGAGGACCACGGGCCAGGCGCTGGTGGAGTTCGCCCTGATCGTGCCCATGTTCCTGATGATCTCCGCGCTGGCCATCGACTTCGGTCGCCTGTTCTACGCGTACGTCGCCGTCGTGAATGCGGCCAAGGAAGGCGCCGTCTACGGCGCCCAGAATCCGATCTGCGCGACCGACACGACCTCGCCGCTCTGCCCCAATCCCAACAACGTCACCTGGCGCGTGGCGAACGAGGCCTCCAACCTGTCGGGACTGACGGCAGCGGTGGTCGAGTGTCTGCCGGCAGGCGGCGGTGCTGCCTACACGGACCTGGCGAGCTGCCGCCAGGGTGACACGTACCACGTCCGGGTCTCCTACGCGTTCGACTTCGTGACGCCGATCCTCAGCCAGTTCTATGGCTCCGGTCTGACGCTCCAGGCAGACAGCTGGGCAGACGTCATCAACTCCGCCTTCAGCCCTGGGCCCGGTGCCTCGCTCACGAAGTACGCGTGCTTCGGCTCGGGCTGCACGCCGGTCGTGACGCCATACCTCGACACGAACAACAACCTTCAGTACGTGTCCGGCAACGTGGGCGCCACGATCACCTACCAGATCACCGCCACCAACGTGGGCAACCAGACGCTGACCGGCCTGAAGGTGACCGACACGAACGGAGCCCTGCCGTTCGGCTCCCCGACCTGCCCGAACCTGCCGACATCCGGACTCGCCGTCGGGTCGACCTGGCAGTGCACGTACACGATCACGGCGCCCAACACCAACGGCCAGCCGTCGCTGCTCCTGAGCAACACCGCGACGCTGACGGCGACCGGCATGCAGCAACGCCAGGCAACCGCGACGGTCCAGATCACCGCGCCCCAGGGGCTGTCCGTGGCCCAGTACGTGAGCCCCTACCAGAACGGGGGGAACGGTAACGGAGAGCCCGGGCAGCCATCGTGGGGCACCGCGACGGCGATCACCGTCTCCTACAACAACCAGGCTCCCAGCGCCCCGGTGTGGTACGAGCTCATCGTCAGCAATCCGGGCACCGTCACCACATCGGGCATCACCATCACGGACGCCTTGAACGGCTCGCCATACACGCTGCCCGTGGGCACGACGAACTGCCCGACAGCCCCCACGTCCCTGGCGGCCGGCGCGTCCTGGACGTGCCTGTACTCGGTCCCGTTCCCGGGACCCAACAACATGACGGGTGCGGTAACGAACGTCGGCACGGCCACGGCATCCGGCGGGGTCACGGCCACGGGCACGGCGACCGTCACCGTCGGCCAGTGTGCTGCCCCGAATGCCGTCATCCCGAATCTCATTGGCATGACGAACTCAGCCGCCACAACCGCGTGGACGAACGCCGGGTTCCCGTCGGGCAATCTCACGTCGTGGAACGGCAATTCGTCGAGCACCGCGGCCACCCAGAACGTGCAGGCATACCTGTGCGACCCAACCACCACCACGATGACGGTGACCAAGAAATGAGATGGCGCGGTCGGAACAGGACAGGCGGTCAGGCCCTCGTCGAGTTTGCCCTGGTCTTCCCGATCTTCGCGTTCCTCATGTTCGGGCTGCTGGACATCGGGCACTACGTCTATGTCTCCAACACGCTGAACGAGGGAGCGCGAGAAGGCGCCCGGGTGGGTTCGGTCTCCGGGTTCACGCAGGACTGCCCCGGGGTGACATCCCGCGCGCAATGCATCCAGCAGATCGCCCTGGGGCGCATGGCCGCCGTGCCCAACACCACGGTCGCGTCGAGCTGCGCGCACAGCACCGGCAACGGGATCGTCAGCGTCTCCGCCGACAACTGCAGTCCGGGCGACACCCTCACCGTCACGCTGACGACGCCCTTCACCTTCAGCACGCCAGTGATCAGCCAGTTGATCGGGTCACCCACGCTGACCGGTCAAGCCACCGTCACCGTCAACAACTAGCGGGAGGCCACGGTCGTGACGCTATCGGAACGGATCCGGCACCGCCGGCGCGGCCAGGAAGGTCAGATCCTGTACCTGTTCGCGGGCGCGTTCGTGGTCTTCGTGCTCATGGCTGGATTGGTCGTGGACGCCGGGTTTGCGTACCTTCAGCGACGCACCGCCCAGGACGTGGCGGACCTGGCCACCCTGGCGGGCGCGCAGGCCGTCGGGCAGTACTACGTCACCGGCACCGGCACGTCTGCGACCGTCTATGACGCGATCAGCGCGAACGCCGCTGCGAACAACTGCACCGCGAGCGACAACTGCAGCTGGGTCGCCTCGTATGTCGACGGCAGCCAGGCGATCATCAGCCAGGGCGACGTCACCGACAGCGCGTCGGCGCTCCCGTCTGGCGCCGTCGGCGTGAGAGTCGACGTCCACTGGCCGGCCAAGACGATCATCGTGGGACCGGTGATGGCCACCATGGGTATGCAGCCGGTCTCGATCTGGGATGTCAGCACCACCGCGACGGGTCTCGTGGCCTCGGCCACGCAGCAGGCCCCTGCCGGAGGACTGCTGCCGCTCGGCATGTACGGCCAGTCGGCGCAGAGCTTCCTGCAGTACGGCACGTCGTACACGTACACCATCACCGACGCGCAACTGAACACCCCGGGCAACTTCGGCTGGCTGACCTGGAACGGCGACCAGAGTTCCGGCACCGTGGACACGAGCGTGTGCACGCCGAACAACCCGTCCTTCGAGCTGCCCTCGTGGATCCAGGGCAGCACCGGGGTCAAGCAGCAGGGAGGCAACTCCGGCGGCCCGGGCACGACGCTGGCCTGTCTGAACTACTACATGAACAACCAGATCCCGGTGCTGATCCCGGTCTATGACGGCGTCAGCAACGGCGGCCAGACCTCGTGCGGCACCATGACGGCCAACGGGTCGAACACGGAGTACTGCATCATCGGCGTGGTGTCCATGCTGATCACGAACGTGAACTGGGGTCCCGGGATCAAGTCCATCACCGGCACATTCCAGGGCGAGTACACCTTCCAGCCCGGCTCGGTGCCGGCGAACGCCGGGACGTCGCCACCCGCACTGGGTGACCAGTTCTTCTACATCGGCCTCGTCCACTGACAGACGGCGTCATGGTCAGGCGGCGGCGATCCCCGTCGGCACCAGGATGACCGCGCCCGGCCCGTCGTAGACGACGCGAAACGCGCTCGACGCGAGCAGCTGCGCCCGGATGGCGCCCGAGGGGTCCGACCCGGCGGCGTAGGCGCTGCCGTTGGCGGGCACGTAGATGGCGACATCGGGGCTGCCATGGGCGGCGAGCCACTGCTGCAGGCAGGAGAGGTTCGCCGGCTGGCACGCCCGAAGCTGCGATTCGGCCGCGATCTCAGCGTCACGGATCCGGGGCGCCACCCACTCCAGCCCCTGGCTGGTGTCGAGCGTGCCGTGATCCGAGAGTGCCGGGAACCACTCGCTCAGGTCGTCCGATCCCCACGAGTCGGTGGCCAGGACCAGGAACCGCCGGTCCGGCGGCTGGTTCGCCCGCACCCACGCCATCGCCGCGCGGTCGGGCGCCGCGAGCGCCACGTGCGGCGCGAGGAAGACCGAGGACGTCAGCAGACTCGCGATCACCAGCCCGGCCGACGCCACGCCGACCAGCCACGCGCCGGCGTGCGGGAACCGGTGCTCGCGCACCGCCGCCCGGAGCGCCGGGAGCAGCACGTCGAGGAGCCCGTCGGCAGCGAGCAGGCTCAAGGGCACCACCGCCGCGACCAGCGCGAACCGCACGTCCAGGAAGCAGACCGCCAGGCGCCACAGGACGAGGTACGGCCGCCGGTTGAGCAGCGTGTGCACCTGGCCGAGCAGGTCGAGCGTGGCCGCCAGCGGGGGCGCTCCGACGAGGAAGAACCCGAACACGTAGACGACCACGCCGGCGACCGGGTCGTGGCCCACCCCACCACCCGCCGCCTCGAACGGGGCGAGGCCGTGCATGCGGACGACGTCCACGACCCATGGCGCGATGACGAACGCCGATCCGAGCGCGGCGAGCACGAGGTTGCGCAGGTTCCGCCACGACCGTCGGACCAGCAGCCGGGTGCCCAGGGCGATCACCACGAAGACGCCCGCCTCGGGATGGCTCAGCACCGCCAGCCCGGCCAGCACTGCCGTGGCGATCCCGGCGCGCAGCCCCCCGCGGCGCAGCAGGACCAGGCCCTGCCAGGTCGCCAGCAGGGCGAACAGCATCCCGACCGACCGCGTGAGCCCGCTGCCGAGGGTCAGCCACTCCCAGCCCAGCGGAAACGTCGCGTAGACCAGGGTCGCGAAGAGGGCGCGCGATCGACGCAGGCCTGGCCGGTCGGCCGGGCGCCCCGGTTGCCCGTCGGTGCGATCCTCCGCCTCGTCTGTCTGCAACTCGCGCGCGATCAGGTACACGGCCGGGATGCACAGCACGCTGAATGCAAGAGGGAGGAACCGGAAGATGTCGGCGCGGGCCATCCCGGCGACCGACTCGAGCACTGCCGCGAGCTCGAGCGCGAGCGGTGGATACGCGAACGGGATGCTCTCGTGGTTGTAGGAGGTGAACGCGGGCAGGGCCAGGTGGCTGGCCCGCAGCTCGCCCACCATCGTGTAGAAGAGCCCGCCA
>JAJYLG010000033.1 GCA_021787985.1 Chloroflexota bacterium | reverse complement strand
CGACCTTGCGCCATGCTCGTCGTCTCATTCCGGTTTCCCGTCTCCTTCCTGCCGGTCAGGCACCCCCGCCCGGCCCAGACGTTCCTCTCGCCGCCCGTTCGCAGCACCCGCCGTACCGTCCCCCTGGGCGCGAGCCCCCGGCAATCGGGCCTGGCTCCCCACCGCCGGTAAGAGCCCCCTATCGGCCAGGCGATGGATCGTCCACACCCAGGCAACTAGCGACGTGACTGCAAGTAGGCAACGATCTCGTTGAGCTCCTGCGGTGTCAATGTCTTGAACGGTGGCATCGCCCCCTTCCCGGTAGTAATGATGCTGGCCATCTGCTCTGCCGTAAGAATGCGGCCAACATGCGACAGGTTGGGCCCAACGCTGGCACCCACGTTGTCGATCTTGTGGCAGTTGACACAACCCTCGGTTGCGAACAGCTTCGCGCCGGCGGCTTGCTCCGGGGTCAACTGGCTCGTGGACAGCGTCTCGTTGAGCGCGGATGTCGGTGCGGTGGCGCCCACGTACGTGAGCACGCCCACCATCGCCAACACCGCCACGAGGGCGGCGGTCGCGATCGGCCGCCGCAACGGATGGCGCTGTCGGCCGCGGTCGAAGAACGGCAGCGCGATGAGCAACAGGATGAAGCCCGTCGGAATGAAGAACAGCCCGACCGGTTCTATCGCTCCCTTGAAGTACCACAGGAGCTGGAAGACATCCAGGAAGTACCACTCAGGACGAGGGATGAAGTTCGTGCTGTTGGGATCGGCCGCCACACCGAGGGGCGCGCCTACCACCTCGGCCAAGAAGAGAATGGCAGAGAAGAGCACCGCGACCAGAATGGCGTCTTTCAGTAGGGCGTCGTAGAAGGGCTTGCCCTGCCGCTTCTCCGCCGCGTATTCGCGCGCGTACCACTCCATCGTCGGCTCTGCCGGGAGCGGCTCGACCAAGGCGCGCTTGCGCGGCGGCGCCGCGATGCCTTGCCGGATCACCATGTACAAATGCGCAATGACCAGCAACACAAGGATCGCCGGGAGGATGAGGACGTGAAACGCGAAGAAGCGAGCGAGCGTGGCCGCTCCCACGGCGCTCCCACCGCGCAGCAAGCGCAGCACCAACTGCCCCACCAGGGGGGCGGACCCGGCGATATTCGTGCCGACAACCGTCGCCCAGTAGGCCTTCTGATCCCACGGCAGCAGGTAGCCCGTGAAGCTGAACCCCAGAACGACAAGGAACAGGATGACGCCGCTTAGCCAGGTGATCTCACGAGGGTACTTGTAGGCCCCGTACAGGAACGTGCGGACCATGTGCAGCCCGACCAACAGGACGATCGCGCTCGCGGTCCACAGGTGGATTCCGCGCAGCAGCGCGCCGAAAGACACGTGCGTCTGCAGGTAGCTCGTGCTCGCGTACGCGGACCCGGGAGACGCCACGTAGTTCAGGGCGAGCAGCATGCCGGTGACGAGCTGGACACCCATCAGGAACAGCAGCGCGCTGCCGAAGGTGTGCGGCCAGCCGATGTCCCGAGGAATCGGCCGGTCGAGAAAAGCCCGCAGGATCCCCCCCAGTCCGAGCCGCTCGTCCACCCAGCGGCCAACGCGGCGCATCAGGACGTCCCCCCCGCGCGCGGCCTGATGTACAACGTCCCGTTCTCAACCCTGATGGGGTACTGGTACAGGGGGAGCGGCGGCGGCCCGGCGAGCACCTGACCGTCGGCCCCGTAGACGCCCCCGTGGCAGGGGCAGAAGAACCGCCCGGCCCCCTGGGTCCAGCGAACCGCGCACCCCAGGTGCGTGCAGTGGATGTCGAAGACCATGAGCTGGTCACCACTGCGCTTGACGTAGACCGCGACCGGTTGGTCTCCGCTTGCCCACGCGTCCTCAACAGGCGCTTTGACCGTGACCAGGGTGGTCTTCGCGTCCGGTATGTCGGCCACCACGCCGACGGGCGTCCATGCTGATTTGAACACCAGCGTGGGTGCCGTGGCACTCCGAGGCCAAAGCGACCAGCGGTAGTGTTGCGGGAGGACCGGCCCGACCAGGTTGCGCCCCCCCACCACGGCGAGGACGCCGGCGACATACGCTCCCACGGCGGCCAGGGCCTTGAGGATGAACGCACGCCGCCGCAGGCTTCCCCGCGTGCTCTCCGGCGAGCCCGTCATTCCATTGCGGGCTTCGCCACCGGCAACGGAGTCGGGCAACGTCAACCTCCTTGCGGTTTCTGCCGACGCGGCACGGTCCTGCTGCCGCTCAAACCACAGGAGCGCGATTTGTTGCTATTCTCGGATCCTGCCACATCGCTGTCCAGCCCCCCGGCCGTCAAATCCGTGCCGCCCCCGCGTCTGCGCACTCGGTTGAGTGGGAGAGATCGCCAGGGTTGTCGCCAACGGCAGCCCATCATCCAAGCCGATCACCAGCGCGCCAAGACCCTCCTTGGCGTTGTCCCAACCTTCGATCCGCAGTCTGTGCCTGCGCCACCCAGCGCGCATCGGTGCTGTCACGCACGAGCTGCCGCGTGAAAACACTTATGAGGGCCATAGGTGTGACCACCGATCCCTTCGACTCGTGGTGCTGCTATTCTGGCCGCGGGGTGCCGACGGTGGCTGCCATACGTGTTCTCATCGTCGATGACCATCCCGTCGTGCGAGAGGGCACTCGCCAGGTGCTTGAACGTGACCCCGCGATCGAGGTCGTGGGAGAGGCCGGTACCGTGGCGGATGCCGTGCGGCTCGCGCGGCACGCACGTCCCGACGTCGTGTTGCTCGACTTGGCGCTGCCGGACCAGAGCGGTATCGAGGGGCTTCCCCAGATTCGCAGTGCTGCGCCAAGAGCGGCGGTCCTCGTGCTCAGCGCCTACGACGAAGAAGACTACGTTGTCGCTGCCATGGAGGCCGGCGCGGCCGGCTATCTACTGAAGACCATGCGGGCCCGCGACATGGTGGGGGCTATCCAGTCCGTCCACCAGGGTCAGGTCGTCCTCCACCCGACGGTCGCCGAGAAGCTACGTCGCTCACTCAGGGCGAACGCGGGAGAAGCCCGGGAGCCGCGCCTGTCACCGCGTGAATTGGCGATCCTGCGACTTGCCGCAAAGGGCCATCGCAACAAGGAGATCGCCGCCATGATGAGCATCAGCGTGCGAACCGTGGAAGGCCACCTCAGCCACATCCTCACCAAGATCGGCGCATCGTCGCGTACGGAGGCGGTGATGTACGGCGCTGCCCATCACTGGTTCCCGCCCGCCGTGCCACCAGATGAGGAGAGCGACGCTTGCCGACAGCTACGCTGAGGGCCGGTGGAAGGAGTCGGGCGCAGTTGCAAGTCTGGCGTGATTGGCTGGCGCTGTTGCTCGGCTTGCTGCAGTCATCAGCCTGCCGCAGGCAACGCGCGCTCGCTCGGTTCCGCCAGTGCCTGCACGACCGCCGCTTCTGGGCGATCCAGGCGCTGATCGTCGCGGCCGAGGCCGTTCATTGGACGCTTGAAGCAAGCCGCGAGAGTGCGCGCGTTGGTCTGCTTTACCCCGAGATCACGTACGCCCTGTACCTTGTCCCGATCATCTATGCCAGCCTTAACTTCGGCCGCGAGGGTGCCATCCCCACGGCGGTGTGGAGCGCACTGATCACCGTGCCCAACATCGTCGTCTGGCATCACGGCGTGGCGCGCCTCGCCGAGAGCACCGAGATGCTGATCCTCATCGTGCTCGCAGTCATCATCGCCAGCCGCGTCGACCGGGAAGTGTCCGCCCGCCGCCGCGCGGAGGCGGAGGAGGCGGCCCGGCGGATGTCCGAGGCGAAGTACCGCGGGCTATTCGATGGTGCAGCCGAGGCCATTCTGCTGCTCGACCCCCAGGGCGCGATCCTGGAGGCGAACGCGGCCGCCGCGGAGTTGTTCGAGCGACCGCCAGCCGACCTGCGAACTCAGAACGTCGTCGCGCTCATCGGCTCCCAGCAGGCCGAGCGATTGCTCGGCTGCGTCACCCCCGGCGGGATGGCCACCGGCGGTGAGCTGCCGCTTCGGTCGCGGCCCCACGACCTCCGCTGGCTCGAACCCGTCTGCACACGCCTCACCAGCGACAGCGACAGCGGCATTGCCCTCACCCAGGCGATCTTCCACGACGTGACCGACCGGCACGAACGGCAGCGCGGACTCGAGCGCTACGCCCAGCAAGTTCTGCGGGCTCAGGAAGAGGAGCGCCGGCGAATCGCGCGCGAGGTCCACGACGGCAGCCTCCAGTCCATGGTCCTCCTCCTCAGACGAATGGATGTGCTGGACGAGCCCGGCGAGGGCGCCGTGTCTCCGGCTATTCGCGCGCACATGCGCGAGCTGCGCGACTCGGCAGAGGCGGTGGCCGACGAGCTGCGGCGCGTGATCCGGGACCTGCGACCGTCGATCCTCGACGACCTCGGCCTGGTGCCGGCTGTCAGGCGGCTGCTCAACGACCTGGAGCGACGGGGGAATGCCAGCGGACGGCTGGCCGTCCTCGGCGTCGAGCGCCGACTGCCCCCCGAAGTAGAGCTTTGCCTCTTCCGCATCGCTCAGGAGGCATTGCACAATGTGGAACATCACGCGTTCGCTTCCCACGTGACCGCGACGCTCGCATACCGAGACGAAGAGGTATGCCTGACTGTCGCCGATGACGGCGTTGGCTTCCAGGTCACGACTCCCACCATCAGTCTCGCGAGCACGGGGAGGTTCGGCATCGTCGGGATGCAAGAACGGGTCGGCCTGCTCGGCGGGAAGTTCCGCATTGCGTCCACCCCGGGCAGGGGCACGTACGTCGAGGCATGCTTGCCCACCCCGCCACAACAATCCGCCCGCCCTGGCCCCAAGAAGAGCCGCCGAGTCCGGACGAGCCAGTAGCGCCACACGCTCGATCCTGGGGCTGCATCCTCAGCTCGCCCGAACTCTCCGCGGGCATCCCACCCCGCGCCTGCGGGACGGATAGCCGCCGCAGGCAGAGCGGGCGGACCCGCTTGGGATCCGCCCGCTCGCGCGACGGCGCGGCCCGCGCCGCATGTTCATCGGCGCGGCGCCAGGCGATCCCCGGCGCCCGCCTTACTGGTTTGTGACTGCCTCGCCGATGCCCCAGGCGAGAATCAGCGCCAGCATGGTGACCAGACCGCCAACAAGCTCCGGCATGTCGCCGGCCTGCCCCCATCTCTGGAGCTGCACCGCGAACAGTGCGGCCAGGCTGAACAGCGCCACAACGATGATCGCCTGTCCAACGACCGGAATGCGGCGCATCTCCCACCTCCGAGCTTCCAAGTCAGGGTGCTCCCCGCAGCGCAAGCATCGCATGTGCCGACCGATGTCATTGTCGGGCAAGCTTGGGCAATCGTGTGGGGGAATACCCGACCTGGATTGTGAAGAATGTCACCATTTGCCTGACTGCCGGCCCGTCGCTTGGCTGCAACTCTCAAGGTGGCGGACGAGCGTCCCGAGAACCTCATGGGAGGTGAGGAGATGTCCTTCTGGAACAGGCTTACGACGCATCCACAGCAGGCGGAAGACCCGAAGCTCGTGCGGTTCCTCCTCGGAGACACGCGCGTGGCCATCTTCTTCCTGATCGTACGCGTGTACCTGGGTTGGCAATGGCTGGAAGCGGGCCGGCACAAGCTGTTCGATCCCACCTGGATGGAAACCGGGACCGCGCTGCAGGGCTACTGGACCCGCGCGATCGCGGTTCCCAAGCCCCCGGCGCGGGCGGCGATCACCTACGGCTGGTACCGCGACTTCCTCCAGTTCATGCTGGACCACTCCTGGTACACGTGGTTCGCCAAGCTCGTCGCCATCGGTGAGACGCTGGTCGGCATCGCCCTGATCATGGGCCTGTTCGTCGGCCTCGCGGCCTTCTTCGGCGGCCTGATGAACTTCAACTTCATGCTCGCCGGCAGCTCGAGCACGAACCCCGTGCTGTTCGGCCTCGCGGTGCTGATGATCCTCGGCTGGAAGGTCGGCGGCTACATCGGAATCGACCATTGGCTGCTGCCGATCCTCGGCACGCCATGGAAGCCCGGCACCCTCTTCGTGCGGGAGGCGCGCCCTGCCGCGCCGGGCACGACCGGAGGCGGTGGCAAGCAGCCACTCGCCCCATAGCGGACGCTCGTCGCGCTCGTCCTGCCGACCGCCGGCCCGTCTCCAGCGGGCCGGCGGCTTCCTTCTCCGGCGACGTCGATCCTCCCGCAGCCGTGGGCGAGATAGCACCTCGCCCCTACGGAACAGTCGGCGCCGAGCGCGTCCAGGCCAGCGCATCGACCTGCAGCCCGCCCACGGCGAGCTCCCAGTGCAGGTGCGCCCCATCGGCCACGCCCGTCTCGCCCACCGCGCCGATCACCTGGCCCCGCTTGACCTGCTCGCCGTCGTGAACGTCGATGCGCGACAGGTGGAAGTAGCCGGTGAGCACCCCCAGCCCGTGATCGATCACCACCCCGTTCCCGCGCACGCTCAGCGCACCGGCGAACACCACGCGCCCGTCGGCCGCCGCGCGCACGGGGGTTCCCTCCGGCGCGCCGAGGTCGGTGCCGCTGTGCGAGCCGACCGCCGGACCGTTGTTGAAGCTCTGTTTCTCTCCGAAGTGCCCGGTCACCGGCACGTCCACCGGCAGCAGCAACGGCCCGTGCCACATCGCGACGGGGGTGAACGTGGCGTACGCCCGCGACAGGATGCGCTGGTCCACCGCCTCGCTGCCGGGAGTCAGCAGCGAGAGGCCGGGCGGCCCCAGGGTGATGTGGTCCACCGGGAAGGCTACTGCCGTGACCCGCAGACGCGCGCTGAGCTGCGGACGCTCGCCACCGCCCGGCGGGGTCGCGGCGGCGGCGACCGTGTAGTCGCCCGCCGAGGGCAGGCGGAAGACGCCCGGTGGCTGCCCCACCGCGCCGAGCGCCGCCCAGCCATCGGGGACGGGGAACGGCTCCAGGTCACGCCCGAGGAACGAGATGTGCGGCTGCGTGTAGCCCGGCGCGATCAGGTGCACCAGGAAGGTCCCGCCCTGGGGCGCGGACGACGTCGAGAGCTCGAGGCGGGGCGCGGGGACGGCCGTTGGGCTCGGCGTGGGGCTGGGCGTGGCGGTCGCCGTGGGACTGAGGCTGGGCGTGGCCGACGGCGCGACGGTCGATGGCGTCGGCGAGGGCCGAGTGCCGCCAGCGCCGCCGAGGCACCCTGCCAGCAGGAGCAGGAGCCCCGCGAGTCCGCCCAGGGCGGACGTCCCCGCCCAATCGCCAGACCGACGCACGCCTCGCATCATCCCGATGGTGCGACTTCTCACGCCGCGCCGCCAGTCGAGCCGGCGGCGGTCAACGCGCCAGAGGGCGTGGTGGAACCCCGGTCGACCGGCCGCCGGCGGCGGCAGCCACGGGCGGGCACTGGCCGCCGTCCGCACGGCACGTCCGGCCAGGACCGGTAACAGGGCAGGGAATCCACACCGGCCCTCATCTGCGTAAACGTCGCCGAGGCCACAGTCGTTGCACCCGCCCCAGCCGATCTTCGGTAGACTGGTTGCACCACCGCGGAGCGGTGACGGCGGGGAGGTGCGCAGTGGACCGGCCAGCCGCGATTGCCGAGCGGATCCTGCAGAACGTCGAGCAGGTCATCCTCGGCAAGCACGATGAGCTCCGACTCACGCTGACCGCCCTGCTCTGCCAGGGCCACGTCTTGATCGAGGACGTGCCGGGCACCGGCAAGACCATGCTCGCCCGCAGCATCGCCCGGTCGTCCGGCTGCACCTTCCGCCGCATCCAGTTCACGCCCGACCTGCTCCCCTCGGACATCACCGGTGTCTCCATCTACAACCAGCGCAGCGGCGACTTCGAGTTCCGCCCCGGCCCGCTCTTCGCCCAGGTGGCGGTGGCCGATGAGATCAACCGGGCGACCCCCAAGACCCAGTCGGCGCTGCTGGAGGCGATGGAAGAGCGGCAGGTCAGCGTGGATGGCGTCACCTACAAGATGCCCGAGCCGTTCATCGTACTCGCCACCCAGAACCCGATCGAGTACGAGGGCACCTTCCCGCTGCCCGAGGCCCAGCTCGACCGATTCCTGCTGCGCGTCCGGCTCGGCTACCCCGACCAGGCCCATGAGGTCCAGATGATGGACCGCCAGCAGCACGGCCACCCCATCGGCTCGCTCGAGCAGGTCACCAACGCCGGCGAGATCATCGCCCTGCAGCGGGCCGTCCAGGACATCTACGTCGATCCGCTGGTGAAGCAGTACATCGTGATGCTGGTCGACGCCACGCGCCGCCACGAGGCCACCTATCTCGGCGGCTCACCGCGCGGTTCGCTCGCCCTGTTCCGCGCCGGTCAGGCGCTGGCGATGCTGAGCGGGCGGGACTTCGTCATCCCGGACGACGTCAAGGCGCTCGCCCGGCCCGTGCTGGGGCATCGCGTCATCGTCAGCCCGGCATCGCGCATCAAGGGCGTGACGGCCGAGCGGATCGTGGAAGAGTGCCTGGCGCGCGTGCCGGTGCCGGGCGCACGCGCCCGCACCTCCTGACCACGGAAGGACCTCCGATGCGCGCCGCCTTCGCCTGGCTCCGCACCTACCGCGGCCTCACCGGCGTCGGCGTGCTGTGCGTCGTGGCGCTCGGCCTCGGTTTCGCCACCGGCTTCTGGCTGCTGTTTCGCCTGGGCTACGTCCTGGGCGCGGTGATCATCGCCGCCTACGCCTGGTCGCGCTACAACCTGAGCGGCCTGGAGGTCGAGGTCAGCCGGTTCGGCGACCGCGCCCAGGTCGGCCAAGTGGCGCAGGAGCGGATCACGGTGCGCAATCGCGGCCTCTTCCCACGCATCTGGCTGGAGGTCGACGATCCCTCGGACCTGCCGGGCCACCACGGGCATCGCGTGATCACCCTCGGCGCTCGCCGGCTGCGGACCTGGCGCATCCAGACCCGGCTCTCCCGGCGGGGCGTCTACCGCATCGGACCGCTCCGCGTCGCCGGCGGCGACCCGTTCGGCCTGTTCCGCATCGAACGGGCGTACGGCCGCGCCGGGCAGGTCATCGTCTACCCGCCGTTCGTCGATCTGGCCAGCTTCCAGGTGCCGCCGGCCAGCCTGCCCGGGGAGGGGCGCTATCGCAAGCGCACCCACTACGTCACGCCGAACGCCAGCGGCGTGCGCGAGTATGTCCCCGGCGACAGCTTCAACCGCATCCACTGGCGCACCACGGCGCGCACCGGCCGGCTCATGGTCAAGACCTTCGAGCTCGACCCGGCCAGCGACATCTGGGTCGTGCTCGACCTCGAGCGCCGCTGGCACGCGGGCACGGGCGACGAGTCCACCGAGGAGTACGCCGTCAAGGTCGCCGCCTCCGTCGCGCGCCACTTCCTGGTCCAGAACCGCAACGTCGGCTACATGGCCTTCGGCGACCGGCTCGAGATCATCGAGGTCGAGCGCGGCCCGCAGCAGATGACCCACATCCTCGAGGCGCTGGCCACCTGCCGCGCGGGCGGCGACGTGCCGCTGGCCGACCTGCTCGCCGTGGAGGGCAAGCGCTTCGGCCGGCACACGACCGTCGTCGTGGTGACGCCGAGCACGGACGAGCGTTGGATCGCCTCGCTGCAGATGCTCACCTCGCGCGGCGTCAAGGCCGCGGCCGCGCTGCTCGAAGCGTCCACCTTCGGCGGCCCCCACGACGCCATCCAGGCGATCGCCACGCTCACGGCGGCCGACATCTTCACCTACCTCGTGAAGCAGGGAGCCGACCTGTCCACGTCATTGACGCCGGGGCTCGACACGGCCCCGGCGGCGCCACCGGGGTGAGCCGCCGTGAGCCAGGCCGGTTGGATCGAGTACCTGCGCACGCTGGAAAGGCTCGAACCCCCTCGCCGGCAGCGCTGGTGGGCGTCGGCCTGGCTGACTGACGGGGACGCCTGGGTCACGCTCGCCGTCGCCCTGGCACTCGTGGCGCTCACCGCGCACGCCATCGACGACGCGCGCTGGGCTGACGGCATCCCCAGCGTAATCGGCATGGCGTTGGCGGCGGCGCTCGCCGGATTCGCGCTGGCGCGCGCGCGCATCCCGGGCGCGGCCGGCTGGCTCATCGTCCTGGTCTCCGGCGCGGTGGCCGACCTCCTGCTGACTGAGTCGTACGCCGGGCTCCCGCACGGCTGGGGAGGCGTCCGACCGGTGCTGCACCGTATCGGCGACTGGATCCATGTGGCGCGCACCGGCGGCATCACGACCGACAACCTGCCGTTCGTGGCGTTTGCATTGGCGCTGGTCTGGATCTGCGCGTTCCTGACCATGTGGGGCTGCCTGCGCTCCCGTAACCCGCTCCTGGCCGTGCTGCCGTGCACCGGTCTGATCGTGGTCAACACCATCTACCTGGACGCCGGCCCATCGACCAACCTGGCGCTCTTCGGCATGCTCGCGCTCCTGCTCGCCTCGCGCGGGGCGTTCCACCGCCGCGTCGGGCGGTGGCGGCGCGTGGATGCCAGCGTGCCGCCGACCGCCGGACTGCACCCGCTCCAACCGCTGCTGCTGGTAGGCGCCGCGATTCTCTTTCTCGCCTGGGTCCTCCCGCGAGCGGACCAGTCACCCGCCTTGAACGCCGCCTGGCGCAGCGCGACCAGCCCGCTCGGCGGGCTGAGCGACGACGTGACCCGCCTCTTCTCCAACATCGACGCACACCGCGAGGTGCCGCTCCACAACCTCGGCCCCTCGCTCCCCCTGCAGGGCCGCGTCAAGCTGGTGAACAAGCCGCTGGCCGCCGTCAAGGTGCTCAGCGGGGCGACGAATGGCCGGCCGCTGCGGGCCACGGTGTACGACGAGTACACCGGCCAGGGGTGGAAGCAGGGGCCGCGCAGCAGAGGACCGCTCAGCGGCACCCAGGTCAACGGCGAGTCGACCATGCCGGCTGCCCTGCTGGACCGGCGCGCGATCACGTTGCAGGTGACGGCCGCCCAGGAGACCAACGTGATGCTCACCACCGGGACGCCGGTCGCCGCTGAGCCGCCGGCCAGGGTGTCGTACCTCCCGGGCTCCTCGCCGCTGGACGTGGTGACCGTCGAGCCGCGTGGGCGGATCGCTGCCGGTCAGACGTACACCGTGCAGGGGGCCGTCTCGGCCGCCGCGGCGGACCAGCTCCGCGCCGCCGGCTCCGACTACCCGGCCTGGGTCCGCGACCGCTACCTGCAGCTCCCGGCGTCGCTGCCGTTTCGCGTCCGCCAGTTGGCCGCGTTCGTCACGCGCGCTGACGCCAACCCGTACGACATCGCGGTGGCGATCCAGGACTACCTGCGCACGCTGCCGGTGGCCTACGACATCCCGCCCGTCCCGCCCGGCCACGACGCGGTCGACTGGCTGCTCTTCGACGAGAAGCGAGGCTACTCGGACTACCTGGCGACCGCGATGGTGATGCTACTGCGCTCGCAGGGCATCCCGGCGCGGCTGGCGGTCGGCTTCCGCCTGCCCCTCATGACGCGCGCCTCCTCGCCGTTCACGGTCACCCAGCTCGATTCGCTCGCCTGGCCCGAGGCCTACTTCCCCGGCTACGGCTGGATCGAGTTCGCGCCCTCGCAGGACCAGCCCCTGGTGGCGATCGCGCAGACCAGCGGCGGCACCCCCGGCGACGCCCCGATCGACCACGGCGAGACAGAGCGCAATCTGCCGCCGGACCTGTCCAGCATCTACGGCGGCTCCGCGCTGGGCCCCGACGCCATCCCGCCGGAGGGCGCGCTCGGCAGCGCGCCCCGTCCTGCACCCCGGCCTCCGTATGGGGCGTTCGCCGGGGGCCTCGCCGGCACGCTCGCCCTGGCGGTCCTGGCGTTCGCTGCCTGGTACTACCTCCATGGCCTGCGCGGACAGCCGCTGGCCGTACGACTCTGGGAGCGCTGCGCCCGCCTCGCGGCCGCTGCCCGCATGGGCCCGCGGCGCTCCGAGACGCCGAGGGAGTTCGCGCGACGGCTGGAGGCCACGCTGGACGTGGGCGACGCGCCGCGGCGGCTCGCCGAAGCGTACATCGGCGTGCGCTACGGGGCGCGCCCGCCAGGCGAGGCCGCGGAGACCGCCGGACGGGCCTGGCGGCGGCTGCGCGGCGCGTTGCTGGCGCGAATCGTGCGGCGCAAGGACGTCCGCGGCCGGGTCGTCTGAGCACGCGCGGGCGCGTCGCACTATGATCGTCGTGGACCGGGGAGGTTACGCCGAAGCATGAGTGAGGACGTGTATCGCGAGCTGGCGCGCGCGCTCGATGGGGGTGAGCCGGTCGTGCTGGCCACGATCGCGACGGCACGGGGCTCGACCCCGCGCAAGCCGGGCGCCAAGATGCTCGTTCGGCCGGACGGCTCGTTCCTGGGCACGATCGGCGGCGGCTGCGGTGAGGCCGAGGTCTGGCAGGAGGCAATGGCCTGCCTGGAGGACGGCCGGCCGCGCGTCGTCGTCATCGACCTGACCACCCCCACCGACGGCGAGGACAAGATCTGCGGGGGCGTCATGGAGGTCTTCGTCGAGCGGATCGCCCCGACCGCGTGACGGAGCGGCGCGTGGACGGCCCCGGGGACAGCTTCAAGGCGGTGCAGGCGACGCTGGCCCGCGAGGCGTGTCTCGACGGCGGGACGAGGCGAAATCCGCCGCGGCGCATCGAGGCGTTCACCTTTAGTTGACAGCCGTGCCACCCGCGCCTACTCTGTGCACGGTGTCACAAGCCCGGACGGCGTCCGCTTGAGACGGACCGGCCGGGGCTGCCGAATCCCGCCAGGGAACGGGGGACCCATCGTCCCGGGGTGAATCGCCACGTGCGTAGGGCGACCCTTCCGCCCGAACCCGTCAGCTAACCCCGTAGGCGGCATGAAGGGCCGACGTGCGGTCGTTCACCGGTTTGCCGGTTCTCGCTTGAGCTCGCTTATCCGCGGGAGGACACCCATGCAAAGCATCGCGCCCCGCCACTGTCCGCGCTGTCGCGGCTCCATGATCTCCGAGCGCGACTGGTACGGCACTTACAGCACGTGCATCGCCTGCGGCTACGTGCACGAGGTCGTCAGCGCCCCGCCGATCGACCTGCTGAGCGAACAGCAGGGCAGTCGTCAGCGGCGCCGGCAGCCATCACACGGGAAGTTGCGCCTGTAGTCCTCCCGTTCGCCGGTGGTACTATCCTCTCCAGTACTCCCCTGGAGGGGAACGATGCCGTACATCCGTCTCTCGCTCGTGCACCCCAAACCCGGCCACGAGGAGGAGGTTCAGCATCTCCTCTCCGAGCTCGAGCGTTTCGCGGCCTCATGGCCGGGCTACGTCTGCGGCTGGGTACTGTGCAACGCCGACGGCCTGGGCGAGCTTGGCCGGCTCACTGTCTGGCGCTCTGAGCATGACGCCGATTCGGCGGCCGGTGAGCTCCACCCGATGAGCCTCCGCAGCCGGCTCGACTTCCTCATCGACGAAGAACGCCACCAGGAGACCGCCTACGAGGCGCTCGACGTGGCAGGAAAAGCTGCCGTTTGACGGACACCCACGGACAGGCCATGCGCCAGTTCGGCGCCACCGCCCACGCCTACGCCACCAGCGAGGTGCACCGCTCCTCCGAGTCCCTCGACGTGCTGCTCGAGCTGCTCGCCAACGGCCCCTACGACCGCGTGGCCGACATCGGCACGGGCACGGGCTTCACCGCTTTCGCCATCGCACCGCGCGCGCGGGTGACGCTCGCCGTCGACCCCACCGCGCAGATGCTCGACGAGACGCGCCGCGGCGCGGCCGAACGCGGCCTCACGGACGCCGTCCGGCCGCTGCGGGCGGCCGCCGAGAGCCTCCCTTGCCGCGACAGCGCGCTCGACGCGGTCGCCTGCCGCGTCGCCGCTCACCATTTCGCCGATGTCGCCGCATTCCTGCGCGAGTGCGCCCGCGCGCTGCGCCCCGGTGGTCGCCTGCTGATGGCCGACACCTCGACTCCGGAAGAGCCGTGGCTGCAGGCGGTGATGAACCGCTGGGAGCGCCTGCGCGACCCGTCGCACGTCTGGAACATCTCGCCCAGCGGCTGGCGCGGCGCGCTCCATGCCGCCGGCCTGGTCGTCACCGCGCAGCGCATCGCCCTCACGCCGCTCGTCTTTGCCCCGTGGGTGGCGCGCAGCCGCACGCCGTCCGAAGTGGCGGCCCTGGTCGAGGCGGAGATGCGCAGCGCCGCGCCGGCGCTCAGGCAGGCGTTCCGGATCGAGGAGCGGCCGGACGGGCTGCACTTCGCCTGGCCAACCTGCGTGACGGCCGCCGTTCGCCCCTGAGCCGGCTTACCACCACACCTTCGATTCGATGTCGGCCGGCAGATCGCCGTAGTCCGTCGTCCAGAGGTCGGTTGAGAGGTACTTCCAGCCGCCATCCGCCAGGATGACCACGATGTGCCCGCGGTCGATCCGTGCGGCGATCCGCTGCGCGGTGCGCAGCGTGGCGCCAGAGGAGATGCCGGCGAAGACGCCCTCCTGCTGAGTGAGCTCCTTCGTTGCCGCGAATGACGTTCGGCTGTCCACCACGATGCGACCGTCCAGCACCGTCGCGTCCAACACGGGCGGAATGAAGCCCTCCTCCAGCGAGCGCAGCCCCTGCACCAGGTCGCCCGGATCGGGCACGGCCGCGATCACCTTGATCTCCGGGTTCTGCTGTTTGAGGTAGCGGCCGGTGCCGGTCAACGTGCCGCCCGTGCCCAGTCCCGCCACGAAGTGCGTGATCTCCGGGCAGTCGCGCCAGATCTCCGGTCCCGTCGTCTCGAAGTGCGCGCGGGGGTTCGCCTCGTTGCCATACTGGTACGGCATGAAGAAGCGCTGCGGCGCCTCGGCGACCATCTGCTGCGCGACAACGATCGAGCCGTTGGTGCCCTTGATCCCGTCGGTGAAGACGATGTCCGCGCCGTAAGCCCGTAGGATCTGCGCCCGCTCCTCGCTGACGCT
Source organism: Chloroflexota bacterium (assembly GCA_021787985.1). Taxonomy (GTDB): domain Bacteria; phylum Chloroflexota; class Dehalococcoidia; order DSGV01; family DSGV01; genus JAJYLG01. Next base: position 18,044 of record JAJYLG010000033.1, on the reverse strand, counting down.
TTCCGGCATCACGCACATCACCTTGTAGCCCCTGACGCGGCCGATCATGGCCAGGGCGATGCCGGTGTTGCCGCTGGTCGGCTCCAGTATGATCTTGTCCGGCGTGAGCAGCCCATCCCGCTCAGCCACGTCGATCATGTAGCGGGCGCAGCGGTCCTTGACCGACCCGGAGGGGTTCTGCCCTTCCAGCTTCGCGTGGATTTTGACGTCGGGCTTGGGCGACATCGTCCGCAGCTCGACGAGCGGCGTGTTGCCAATGGTGTCAAGGATCGTTCGGTACAGCACCGGGCAGTCCCCCGCAGATGCGGCCCGCGTCCGGGTCCGCAGGCTTGCTCAATCCTAGCGCAACCGGCCCCAACCACCAGAGACCGGACGCACGCTGCCGCCTGCTCGGCCGTCGCCGCCGGCGAGCGCTGGCAAGATGCTCACCACGTCGCCCTCGTGGACGGGCGTGTCCAGCAGCCCGAGGTAGCGCACGTCCTCATCGTTCAGATAGACATTGACGAAGCGGTGCAACTGCCCATCCTGGGCGACCCTGTCGAGAAAGCCCGGGTACCGCAGGTCGATGTCGCGCAGCAGGTCGCCGACCGTCCCGCCGCTGGCCGCCACGCTCTTCGCGCCGCCCACCAGCTTCTGCAGCACCGCGGTGACCCGAACCTCCACTGCCATTGCGTCCCTCCTGCTCCGTCCTTAGTCTCCCGGCGCGTGCGGGAAGGGCGCGCCGCAGAACTCCTCGTAATCGATCAGCTCGTGGATCGTCGGGTGGTCGCCGCACAGCGGGCACTTGGGGTTGCGCCGCGTTTTCATCACCCGGAACTCCATGGTCAGCGCGTCGACGATCAGCAACCGTCCGACCAGCGACTCGCCGATCCCCAGGATCTGCTTGAGCGTCTCCGTCGCCTGGATGGCACCGATGATGCCGGTCATCGACCCGAGCACCCCCGCCTCGGCGCAGCTCGGCACCAGGCCCGGCGGCGGCGGCTCGGGGAACAGGCAGCGGTAGCAGCCGTGCCCCGGCACGTAGACCGTGGCCTGGCCGTCGAACAGCAGGATGGAACCGTCCACCAACGTCTTGCCGTGCAGGTAGCAGGCGTCGTTCACGAGGTAGCGGGTGGCGAAGTTGTCCGCGCCGTTCACGACGACGTCGTACTGGGGGATGATCTCCATCGCGTTCGCGCTGGTGATCGGCTCCTCGTGCACGACCACACGCACGTCGGGGTTGTACGCCTGCAGCTTCTCCTTCGCCGACGCGACCTTCGGCCGCCCGACGTCTTCCGTGGTGTGCAGCACCTGACGCTGGAGGTTGGAGAGGTCGACCACGTCGAAGTCGACGATGCCGATGGTGCCCACGCCGGCCATCGCCAGGTAGATCGCCACCGGGCCGCCCAGGCCGCCGGCGCCGATCACGAGGACCTTGGCATCGAGCAGCTTGCGCTGGCCCACCGGGCCGACCTGCGGCATGATGATGTGCCGCGAGTAGCGCATCACCTGGTCGGGGTTCATGACGCGGCCGTCGCCCCCGGCGATCGCCGGGATCACCGCCACCTCGTCGCCGTCCTGTACCTGCGTTCCCGGCCCATCCAAGCTGTGGATCTCCTTGTTGTTCAGGTAGACGTTGATGTGCGCCGGAATGCGCCGCCGATCGTCATAGACGAGTTGGGCGAACCCGGGAAACTGATGGTCCAGGTCTGCCAGCACCTCGTCCACGGTGTGGCCCTGCGCTTCCACGTACACTCGGTTCCCCACCATGCGGCGAAACGGCGTCGGGATGTAGACGCGCACAGACACGTCGGTCCTCCTTGGGGCGGGCGTCTCCCGTCCCCTGCTCCTAGTGCTCAAGGTTCACGCTCAGGTATCGCTCGCCGGTGTCGCACAGCATGGTCACGACTCGCTTGCCCTCGCCGAGCCGCTTCGCCACGCGCACACTCGCCGCGACGTTGGCGCCCGAGGAGATCCCGACGAGCAGCCCCTCCTCGCGCGTGAGCCGGCGCGTCATCGCGTACGCGTCTTCGTCGTCGACGGCGACGATCTCATCGTACACGTCACGATTGAGCACGCCCGGGATGAAGCTCGCGCCGATCCCCTGGATGCCGTGCAGCCCGGCCCGGCCGCCGCGCAGCACCTGCGACCGGGACGGCTCCACCGCGACCACCAGCACGTCCGGGTTCTGCTCGCGCAGCACCTCGCCCACACCCGTGATCGTGCCGCCGGTCCCTACTCCGGCGACGAAGGCATCGACGCGCCCCCCGCTCGCCTCCAGGATCTCCTGCGCCGTGGTTTGCCGGTGGATCTCCGGGTTCGCCGCGTTCACGAACTGCTGCGGCATGAAGTAGTCGGGGTGATCGGCCAGCAGCTCCTCCGCGGCGTGTACCGCGCCGGTCATCCCCTCGATCGCGGGCGTCAGTCGCAGCTCGGCGCCGAATCGTTGCAGCAGGCGCCGGCGCTCGATGCTCATGTCCTCGGGCATCGTCAGAATCAGCCGGTAGCCCCGCACCGCGCAGACCATTGCCAGCCCCACGCCGGTGTTGCCGCTCGTCGGCTCGACGATCGTGGCGCCTGGCCGCAACCGGCCCTCCACTTCGGCCTGCTCGACCATGGCGATGGCGATCCGATCCTTGACGGAGCCCGCCGGGTTGAGCGACTCCAGCTTGCCCAGCACCTCGGCACTGCCCGATGGCACCACCCGGTGCAACCGCACCAGCGGCGTGCCGCCCACCAGCTCCAGGACGGAATCGACCAGCAGCGCTCCACGCCGGACGGCCAGGTCAGCGCGCACCGCGCACCTCCTCAGATGACATAGCGCGCGGCGCCCGTCAGCTCGCGCTCGCGCGCCGCCAGTTGCGCGATCGTCACGTTCTCCAGGATCTCGTAGGTGGCGCGCCGAACGCGCTCCCACACCTCGCGCTGCGCGCAGCCACCACCCAGCGAGCACTCGCTGCCCTCATCCAGGCAGGAGATGGGCGAGATCGTGCCCTCGAGCGCTTCCACGACCTCGGTCAGACGGATCTCGGCCGCGTCACGCGCCAGGTTGTGCCCGCCTTGCGGCCCGCGCTGGCTGCGCACGATGCCCGCCCGCCGCAGCGTGGTGAGCAACTGGTCGAGGTATGGCTCGGGGATGCGCTGCCGCTGGGCGATCTCGCACGCCTGCAGCGGGCCCTGCCCGGAGTGGTGCGCCAGCTCGATGAGCGCCCGGACGCCGTAGTCGGTCTTGGCCGAGACCCGCACCGAAAGGCCCTCCATAGTGGAGTGGATGTATCAACAATGTAGACCCCCTCGGGGTATGCTGTCCACTCCGTCTGCGGCGGCCGCGGCGGTCGGGACTATACTGGCGGCACATGCCGTACCTGCGCGTCCGGTGCGTCCACGATCCGCCGGCTCCCGACGACGGCTGGAGGCTGCTCGTCTCGCGCCTCTGGCCGCGCGGCCGGACTTGGCAGCAGCTCGCCATCGACCAGTTCCTTCCCGAGCTGGCGCCTTCCTACGACCTGCTGCGCGAGTACCACTACGGCGAGCTCGGCTGGGACGAGTACGCGACCCGCTTTCTCACGGAGGTGGCGGAGCGAGCCGACTACCTGGCCTCCATCGCGGTCCGCCTCGAGCGCAAACCGCTGACCCTGCTCTGCCTCTGCCCGGCCGACGAGCCCCAGTGCCACGCCCGCTTGCTCGAAGACCTGCTCAACCGCGCCGCCGACGATCCGCTGTCGCCGGGCCCGTTGGCGCTCTGCCTGGCGCACGTCCGCAGCGGCCGCGATGGCGACCTCGTCGGCCGCAGCACGCGCATCGCCCGCGCCGTCCGCGCCTGCGCGGCCTCGAACCACCTGCGCCGCGAGGACGACTACCTGGAGCCCCACGGCGTGCCCAGTGCAAAGGCAAAGCGCAGGCCGCGGGGCGAACGGTGAACCGGGGAAACGCGAGGTCCACATGAACCCGGAATCCAGCGGTGACCGCAGGCCGCTGGGTTCCTGCCCCCGCCTTCGCCCCGCCTTCGTGACTTCGCCGTTTCCCCGTTCAGTCGGCATGCTTCGCCTTCCCCTGACGCCCGCCTCACCCGCTGCCGATAGTCCCTGAGAGGAGGTGCGGTGAACCGCCCCATCACCCTGGCAACGGTCCGCGGCATCTCGGTCCGTATCACCGGCGGGTGGTGCGTTCTCGCCCTCACGATGACGGCCGTCCTGGCCCTTACCCTCTTCCAGCCCGCGTTCCCGCGGCACGAACGCTGGGCGCTCTGGACCGTGGCCGCCTTCTGCGCGGTCCTGGTGCAGCTCGGCGTGCTCGCCGGCGCGCTGGCGCGGGTCGCCCTGGCGCGCCGCTGCGGCGTGTCGGCCCGCGACCTCGTGCTGCACGTTCTCGGCGGACTGACGCAGCTCGCGGGAGAGCCGCGGCGCACGCGCTGCCGCGTGCTGCTCCACGCGTCCGGCTCGCTGGTCGAGGGCGCGCTGGGCGGCGTCTTGCTGGCAGCCTGGGCGGCGAGCGGCCGGGCCGAGACCCCCCTGTCGGCGGCGCTGCTCTGGTCCGCCCTCGTGCTCGAAGGGCTGGCGGCCGTCGGAATGCTGCCCGTGCCGCCGTTCGAGGGCGCGGGCCTGCTCCATGCCGTCGCCATGCGACTACTGGGCGTGGGGCCCACCGCGGATCGGCTGGTCGCCGCCACCGCGCGCATGACCTCGCTGGCGCTGCTGGCGTTCTCCTGCAGCGTCATCGCCTACACGTTGACGCGCTCGCCAGACCTCTCCTTCGCCGCGTTCATCCACCCGCTGGCCGCGCCCTGGCTGATGCTTGCCGGCCTGCACGGCGCGCGCACCGCGGGCCGGCCAGCGTCGATCGAGCACGCCCACCGCTCCCGCCTCGCTGCGTAGCGTAGCGGTCCCCGGCGTTCACCTGTCGGCGGCCGATCCGCGCCGGCCCATATACTGATACTGAACGCAAGAGGACACGATGAGACAGAACTTCCGACTGGCTACCGTCTTCGGCATCCCCATCGGTATCAACTTCTCCTGGTTCCTCGCGCTCGCGTTCGTCGTCGGGCTTCTGGCCACCGGCGTGTTCCCTCAGGCCTTTCCCAGCCACGCGCGCTGGGTGCTATGGCTGCTGGCCTTGACCACCGGCTTGATCTTCTTCGCCTCCATCCTCCTCCACGAGGTCGCCCACAGCCTGATCGCGCGGCTCTTCGGCATCCCGGTCCGCTCGATCACGCTGTTCATCTTCGGCGGCATCGCGCAGATCACGAAGGAAGCGAGCCGAAGCTGGCAAGAGCTCGTGATGGCCGCGGCTGGACCGGCGACCAGCATCCTGCTCTCGGGCTTCTTCCTCGGCCTGTGGCAGGCCGGCGGGCGAGCTGATACACCTGTCTCGCTGATGTGGCAGTGGCTGTGGCTGATCAACCTGGGCGTCGGGATCTTCAACATGGCGCCCGCGTTCCCCATGGACGGCGGGCGCGTGCTGCGCTCGGCGCTGTGGGGCATCACGGGCAACTACTACCGCTCGACCCGCATCGCCATCAGCATGGGCCGCGGATTCGCCTACGTGCTGATGGCGGTCGGCGCGTTGATGCTGCTGCGGGTCTCTTTCTTCGGCACGTTCGACCCCTTCGAGGGGTTGTGGCTGATCATCATCGGCCTCTTCCTGGATGGCGCGGCGCGCAGCAGCGGTCTTCAGCTCCGCGTGCAGCAGGCGCTGAACAAGCTCCCGCTTCGCGACGTGATGCAAAGCGGACCGCCGGAGCTCGCCGTCGACGACACGGTCGCCGCCGCGCTCGCCGAAGCGTACCCGCCGGACGACTCGCGCGTCCATGCGGTGGGCCAGGACGCCCGGTTCGTCGGACTGGTAAGCGAGCACATGTTGCGCTCCGTGCCGCCCGACCGGCGGATGGCCACGCGCGTGGGCGATCTGGCACTCCCTGCCTCACGCATCGCCCCCTTCTCGCCCCAGACCGACGCGTTCACCGCGCTGCAGGAGATGGAGACGCGCGAGACCAGCGTCGGCGCGGTCGTCGAAAACGGGGTCGTCATCGGCTTCGTGCGGCGCGAGGCGCTGCTCGCCGCGGCGGGGCTGGGCGCGGCGACACCGCCGAGGCGGGGCCGCTGAGCGATGACCCGCCGCGCCCCTGCGAGCCGGACGGCCGCGCCGCCGCCGCCTGGCGGCCCCACTTTCCGACCGTCAGGTAGGCGAAGTCGCGCTGCCGCGTCCTCAGGAAGTAGTCGGGGCAGCGGGCCATCCAGCGGGTCAGGTCGAAGCCATGCACGCCGCCTCGCAGCTCGTACAGCGCCATCTGCGTGTAGGGGCTGTTGATGTCGAGCTGCATCGCGCGGGTAACGCCGGCCTGCTTCAGCGCAAGGGCCAGGGTCTTCGCCGTGACCGAGTAGCCGGCCACGTACACGAAGCGCCCGTCAGCCAGGAAGGCGACGGCGGAGCGCGTCGTGTAGAACTTCCTGCTCGTATACCAGACGAAGCCCCAGGTGTGCCCGCCGCGGTTGATCTCGGGTGAGATCTGCCCGTGATCGATGAGCATCAGCGCGTTCTGGCGCAAGGAGACGAGCGACGGCGAGCTGGTGATCTCCGTCCCCCAGGTGCCGATACGGATCGAGCCGTCGCGGTACGTCGCCAGCGTGGCGAATCCCGGCTGCAGCGGCGCCACCGTGCGCCCGTCCTCAACCATGCCGTAACGGCCGTCCTGCCACTTGAAGCCGCCGTTGAACGCGGCCAGCAAAGCGCCGCTGCGGACCACCGATTGCGGGATGCGCCCCGTGCCGGCCGCGCCGTAGGCGTAGCCGGGCTCGCTTGTGCCGGCGACGAGATGCAGCCTGACCGCCGAACTATCGAATGCCACCAAGGTCACTGTCGCGTAGGGTCGCGACGGGTCCGGCCGCACGAAGGTAGTGTAGATCGGATGCTGCGCCAGATAGGCGCCGCGGCCAGCGAGCTGCAGCGGCTGCCATACCCCCTCGTCCGAGGCTGCCGCGTGCGGGTACAGCGGCGGCACCCGCGCGGGCGGTCCGAGCGGACGAACCGCGGCCGGGGCGACCCTCGCCCGCCGCCGCTCCGTCGCCAGCGAGCCCGCCGAGCGCGCGCTCAGCACGGGCGCAGGTCGAAGCGCCACCCTGCGCCGTACCGAGCCACTCTCCGGGTTGCCACCACCCGATCCAAACACCCGGTACTCGACACGGTGGGTCAGATCGAGCACGCCGAAGTAGGCCGTCTCGAGCCGCATCGTGTTCTGCTCGCCGATGATGCGGCGGCTCAGCGCCGAGCCACCCACTACGATCGTCTCGCGCCACTGGTAGGCGCCTGCGAACAGGAGCACGAGCGCGGCCGCTGCCAGCCCGAGCCGCCGCCAGCTCAAGCGCCGGCGAGGGCGCCCGCACGCGACCCGGCCCAATGGTCGTCCGTACTGATCGCGACCAGAAGCGAGAATCGGAATGCGCACCGTCGCCCCCTCCATCGGGGCGATCGCAGGCTAGCGGGCGAACATGAACGCGTCGTGAAGTGCGAAACCCCATTCTCGCCGACTGGCGGTGCGATCTGCGCAGAACGTCGGGCGCCCCACCGATCTTCTGTCGAGCACTTTGCGAATGCGTTCACATGCGCTTGACGACCCGCGGGGCCGCGGGTAGGGTGCAGATGCGACGGCGCCCGTTCCCTCGGCCGTCAGACGCTGTGCGATGCCTGTGACCTCCGCACCCGACGACCCGATCGAGCGGCCGCAGCGGCCACGCGAATGGACCGGCGCCTTCCGCTCGGTGCTGCTGCCCCTCGTGATCCTGGCGGGCATCGTACTCGGGCTCTGGTTCTTCGAGTTCCGCGACCGCGGCCACGCGCCCCCGGTCGAGAGGGGCATCGGCATCGTCCAGCTTCCTGCCAGCCGCGATGCGACCGGCAAGCCTCCCGCGGCCGAGGTCGGCCGGGCCGCGCCCGACTTCGTTCTGCGGCGGCTGGACGGGACGACCGTGCGCTTGAGTGACCTGCAGGGCCACCCCGTGCTGATCAACTTCTGGGCGACCTGGTGTCCACCCTGTCGCCAGGAGATCCCCGACCTCATCTCGGCCTATGATCAGCTCAAGGCCTCCGGCGTCCGCTTTGTCGGCGTCGACCTGCAGGAACCGAGCCAGGACGTGGCCAGCTTCGTGCGCGAGTTCGGCATCGACTACGACATCGTCATCGACCCCGGCCAGGTGTCGAAGGTCTACCACGTCTCGCAGCAGATCCCCACCACCTACCTGGTGGACTCCCGCGGCGTGGTACGGGAAATCCATCCCGGACCGCTGACCCGCGCCGAAGTCCTGGCCAAGCTGCAGGCGCTGCTCCAGCAATGACCAGCTTGGGCCGTGCCGCCGCTGGAGCGCGCTTTGGGCGCTTCAACCCCTTCTACTCGCTCTACCGGCTGCTGACCAGCGTCCGCTTCGCGCTCGTGCTCATCGGATTCGTCGCGTTCGGCGCGCTGCTCGGCGTGGTCATCCCACAGGTCAGTGACGACATCCGCTCCTCGCCGGCCGCGTTCGACGCCTGGACGCAGGCGCAGGTGGGCAAGTTCGGTCCGTTCACCTGGGGAATGCGCCGGCTCGGCCTGTTCGAGGTCTTTCACTCCTACTGGTTCAACGGCCTGGTGCTCTTCGTGCTCCTCGCGGTGACCATCTGCACGGCCAACCGCTTTCCGAGCATCTGGCGCAGCATCCGCCGGCCGCAGAAGCGGGTCGCCGAGACGTACTTCACGCGGGCGCACCAGCGCGCCGAGTTCAGCACGCCCGCCGACCCGGCGCGCATCGAGCGCGCGCTGCGCAAGCGGCACTATAAGCTCACGCGCGAGGTCCGTGACGGCGCCACCTACCTGTACGCCGATCGCTTCAGTTGGACGCAGCTCGGCACCTTCGCTACCCACCTCTCGCTGATCCTCTTCCTGACGGGCGCCGTGCTGACGAAGGTGCTCGGCTTCTCCCAGACGGTGGAGATCGCCGACGGGCGCACCGCGCCGGTGTTTCCCGTGCGCTCCGACAACCAGGTCATCGTGCGCAGCCTGGGCGCGTACGAGGGCCGCGACGCCAAGGGCAACATCATCGCGTTCCACAGCGACGTTGTGCTGTACCGGGACGGCGCGGAGATCTGCCGCGGGCGCGTCACGGTCAACACGCCGCTCTCTTGCGACGGGCTGAGCGTCCACCAGGCGGCGTTCTCGGCCAACGGCGTAGATCTCCAGGTCCGCGACGCCACCACCGGCCGGGTCATCTTCGACGAGGCACACAACCTCTCCGCGAACGGCGCCCCGATGCCGCTGCTGCGCATCACCGGGGCGGACGGCCAGGTGTACTGGGACAACTACCTGCTGCTCGCACCCGTGCAGGCCGGCAGCACCGACTTCTGGGGAACCGTCCTCGACCCGACCGGCCAGACCATCCTCACCCTCTTCCAGGATGGGCAAGGCCAGTGGCGGGCCGGCATCTTGCACAAGGGCGTCGACCCGGCCCACGGCGACCCGGACTTCCAGCTCACGCTTGCGCCCGGTCAGAGCGGGACGGGCAACGGACGGACCTTCACCTTCATCTCACTCAAGGCTGCCCCGCTCGGCGTGTGGCAGAACGTCCCGGGCATGGAGCGCGCGGCGATGCTGCAGCTCGGCACGAGCGTCGATGGCCAGCCCTTCCTCGACATGCGCAACATGGGCGGCGGCACGACCAGCGGGCTGCCGTCGCAAGCGGACCGCGGCACGAACACGGCCAACGGCGCCGCCGCGACCGCCGCGGACGGGCAGCCCAGCGCCGCACCCCCCGCCCCGGCGGCCGCCTCCGCGCAGACGCTGGCCGAACGCTGCGGGCCCGACCGCTACTCCAGCGGGCCGGACGGGATCACGGTCGACCGCTGCATGGACAACGAGGGCAACCCGATCTCGCTCAGCCTCAAGGCCGGCCAATCGGTACAGGTTGGCAACCGGATCTACACCTTCGTCGGCCGCAAGAACTTCACCGGGCTGATCGTGCGCAAGGATCCGGGAGCCGACTTCATCTGGCTGGCCACGGGGCTGCTGCTCTTCGGTCTGGTGGTGACCTTCTACTTCCCGCGGCGCCGCATCTGGGTCAAGGTGACGCCCGAACGAACGTACCTCGCCGGCCTGGCCGAGCGCATGGCGAAGCTACCAGAGGAGATGCGGCGCATCGGCCATGAGGCCGGCTCGCCCGACGCGCTGCCCCCCGCGCCACCGGCCTGACCGCCGGGCGCGGGACGGGGGCGAGAGCAGGGGCCGAGATTTGAGACCTGAGATATCTGAGACTTGAGCCGAGAGCGCTCGCGCGATGGTGGCGCGATGCCCGTGCTCACCGCGAACCAGGTGGCCTTTCTGCGGTCGCAGCGCGTCGGCCGGCTGGCGACCGTGGACACGCACGGCCGGCCGCATGTGGTGCCCGTCTGCTTCGCCGTGGTAGACGACAACGTCTACATCGCCATTGACGAGAAGCCGAAGCGCGGCGACCCGGCGCAGCTCCGCCGGCTGCGCAACATCGCCCACAATCCCGCGGTCAGCCTGGTGGCGGATCGCTACGACGAGGACTGGGAACGGCTCGCCTGGCTCCAGGTGCGGGGCACGGCGTCACTCCTGTCGGATCCGGACGAACGGTCGCGGGTCTTGGCGGCGCTGCGTATGCGCTATCCGCAGTACACGGCGATGCGCCTCGAAGACCGGCCAATCATGCGCATCGTGCCGGTCCGCTGCGTGGGCTGGGCCGCAACCGGCTCCGCCCCCTGACGCGGGTGGCCGTCCGCAGCCAGGGAACCTCGCGTCAGACCCCTACTGCCCCGGCGTGTAGTCGGGCGGGCGCGACGCGCGCGTCGCCTGCGGCGGTCCGGCGGGCGCTGCTGGCGGCACATAGCTGACCGCCTGCGACGGAGTGGGCACATACTGCGGTGGCGCGCCCGGCCCCGCCGCCGGGGCCCCACCCGCGGCAGAGGCAGGCGCCCGCACCGGCTCGGCGCGGCTCTCCACCACGTCGTCGCGGGTGCTCTTGCGGAACTCCTTGATGCCGCGGCCGATCGCCCCACCCACCTCCGGCAACCGGCCGACGCCGAAGATGATCACCACGATGGCGAGGATGATGAGGAGCTCCGTCGGCCCGAGATCCATGGCCCTCACCTCCACCACCAGTATGGCACGTGTGGCAAAGGGTCAAGGCGCTATCATGCTGCCATGCATCCGTTGGTAATCTACGACGTCGGCGGCACGCTCATCCGCCCGCGGCCCACCGCGGCCGAAATCGCCGGCCGCGCCACGCTGCTGCTCGGACACGAGGTCCCTGCCACGCGCCTCGAGGCCACCATGCGCGCCTTCGAGCATCGCTTCCGCACGATCGACTGGCGCCACGATGACCGCATCGAGGACGCGTGGGTCGGCTTCTACCGCGATGCGCTGCTCGCCGCCGACGTGCGTGCGCCGCACGGTCGGCTGACCGCGGCCGGCCGCGAGCTGTACGCCTGGTACTCCGACCACGATCGCTGGGAGCCGTTCCCGGACGCCGAGCCGGCGCTCGCCTCGCTGCGCTCCCACGGCGTCCGCCAGGGGGCCATCTCGAACTTCGCCTCGACGCTGGTGCCCATCCTGCACGGCCTGGGGCTCTCACAGCACCTGGAGTTCGTCGTCGTCTCTGCCGTCATGAAGCTGCAGAAGCCGGAGCGATCGATCTTCTCGCTCGCGCTGCGGCGCGCGCGCGTGCGACCCGGGCAGCGGGTGTACTACGTGGGCGATGGCTACGAGCACGACGTGCTCGGTGCGCGCGCGGCCGGCCTCACGCCCGTCCTGCTGGCGCGTGCAGGCCGCCCGCCGTTCCCGGTCGACTGTCCGACCATCGGCTCGCTCAACGAGCTGCAGGGCCTGGTTCTGGCGGGGGTTGCATGAGCGCCACCCTCTACCTGGTCCGCCACGCCGCGCCGGCGCCCGACCCTCGGCGGTCTCCGGCCGAGTGGCGGCTCTCTGTGGACGGCCGGCGCGCCGCCGAGCAGCTCGCCGCCGATTGGCCCGGAGGCGTCCTCGCCGCGCTCTACTCCAGCCCGGAGCCGAAGGCGATTCAGACGGCGGAGCCCCTGGCCAAGCGATTCGGCATCGACGTCCAGGTGCGCGAGTGCCTGCACGAGGTCCAGCGGCCGACCGGCTGGCTCGAGGACTACCGCCGCCGCGTCGCCGACTACCTGAGCGGCGGGACGCTCAACGGCTGGGAGCCGCTGCCCGCCGCGCAGCAGCGTATCGTCGCCTGCGTGCGTGCCGTTGCCGCCGAAGCGGGCGAGGGGCCGGTCGCGGTCGTCAGCCACGGCATGGCGCTCACCCTGCTGCTGGCTGCGCTGCGCGGCGGCCCACCGTCATTCACCGAGTGGCGCTTCATGCTGATGCCGTCGGTGGCCGAGATCGACCCGTCCGCCTGGCAGCTCGTTCGGCCGTTCGAGATCCCCACCGGGCCCGCCCATCCGCGCGGCTGACGGCCTACCCGCCCAGCAGCCGCTCCAGCCGGCGGCGCGAGCGCAGCGGGCCGACCACCGCGGCCCGCAGCAGCTCCGGCCGCACCAGCCGCTCCGCCACGCGCCGCGTGTCCGCCACGGTGACGGCATCGACCTCGGCCAGGATCTCGTCCACCTCGCGCACGCGGCCGTTGAGCACGAGCTGCGCCCCCGCCCAGCCGGCGAGCGAACGCGTGTCCTCCATCCGCAGCTCGATGCGCCCGTGCGTCATCTCGCGTGCGTGCGCCAGCTCGTGCTCCTCCAGCCCGGCGCGCAGCCGCAGCAGCTCATCGCGGAGGGCGGCGACCGCCTCGTCGAGCCGCTCGGGCGCGACCGCCGCGTACGAGACGAAGCTGCCGGTGTCGCGCAGGTGGCTGTTGCTGCTGCCGACCTCATAGCAAAGGGCGCGCTGCTCGCGCAGCTCCACGAACAGCCGGCTCGACATCGCCTCACCGTAGACGGCGGAGACGAGGTCGGAGGCGATGCGCAAGGGGTGGCGCGTGGGCAGGCCGGGGACGGCCAACAGGATATGCGCCTGCTCGCTGTTGCGCGTGCGCAACCCAAGGCGCAGGCCTGCCAGCGGCTCCGGCGCCGGCGGAGGCGGCGGCGCGGAGCCGGACCGCCAGCCGCCGAAAGCCCTCGCGGCGCGCTCTTCGACCAGCTCGTGCGGCAGCGGCCCGGCCACCGACACCACCGCATTGCCCGCCACGTAGCGCTCGTGGAAGTAATCGATGGCCTGCTCCAAGGCCAGGGCGCGCACCGACTCGGGCGTTCCCGCGATCTCGCGGCCGAGCGGATGGTTCGGCCACAGCAGCTCGTCGAGGATCTGCTCCGCCACGTCGCCGGGATGGTCGGCCACCGAGGCAAGCTCTTCCAGCACCACCGACCGCTCGCGCTCGAACTCCTCGGGGTCGAAGCAAGGCTGCTGCACCATGTCGGCCAGCACGTCGAGCGCAACGCACATCCGCTCCGCCGGCACCTTGCAGGAATAGACCGTCAGCTCACGGTCGGTCTCCGCGTTGAGCAGCCCGCCAACCCGGTCGACCGCGGCGCTGAGGGCGTAGGCGGTCGGGTAGCGGCGGGTGCCCTTGAAGAGCATGTGCTCGATCAGGTGGGAGACGCCGCCGATGGCGTCCGGCTCGTAGCGCGAGCCGGCGTCGATGTAGACAGCGATGGTCATCGACCGGGCGGAAGGGATGTGGACACTACATAGTCGCAGGCCGTTGCCCAGGGTCGTAGTTCGGATCACCGCACGCTCCGCAGCACCAAGGGCCAGCCGGCAGGGCTCGCCCGGTAGTCTCACGAGGATAGGGAGTGGTCAGGACTACGGTCAATCGACCTTGGCTACGGCCCGCCGGGGATGGCATTGTAGCCCGCGTCGGTGTCACCCGCATACATGTCGGTCGTTACGTTGGCCATGATCGCCAGCGGCTGCGTGGCGACGATCCGTAAGCTTCCGACGAAGCAGGGCAGGTTCACGCCGGGCGGGAAGCCGTTCAGGATGCTCTGGTAGAAGATCCCCGAGCCGTTGACCCTCATGTTCGCGTTGCTCCACTGCCCGCTCGGGCAGACGCCGTCCGGGTCGTTCCCCGTGAACAGCGTCTGGAAGTTGGCCGCCGAACCGTCGAACGTCTGCACCATCACCCACGAGTTCCAGCCGAGCATCCCGGAGAGCGCATGGTAGTGCGAGTACGCCAGCGGTACGTAGTAAATGTAGAGCGGCGTCGACCCGTAGAACCCGCTGGGCGGGTTGTCGCCGGGGTCGGCCGGGACTCCGTTCGTCGCCGTCACCAGGTCGCTCGCGAGCCGTTGGCGGACCACGGTCACGGCGATCGGGCGGTCGCTGGTCAGCACGGCCGAGCCGACGAAGCCGGCCGGCAACTGCGGGATGAAGACCGGGGTCTCGCCCCACGAGCCCAGCGGCGGCACCGTGAACTGGTGCGTCACCGAGCCGAGCGGGACGTTCGGCCCGAAGTAGCTCGCCGTCACGGTCGCCGGAAGGCACGGGTCGGTATTGAAGATCTGGAACCAGCTATAGAAATCGTGGTTGCCGCCGGCGAGCTTCCACGCGATCGGCGCCAGCACCTTGGTCGCCACATCGTCGCCCCCCACGTTGCCGTGCGGCGGCGTGGACGCGGTGCAGCTCGACGGGTCGACGCTGGGTGCGCCGTCGATGAAGCCGTTGTACGCCAGGAGCTGGCGCCCGCTGCTGTTCCAAACGCGCGCCGACGCCGCCAGCAGCGGCGTTTGCTTCGCCGAGTTCTGCAGCGAAACGACGGTCGCCGCGCCCGAGAACACCGTTGCCGGCAGGTCTTCCGGTGCCATGGTGAGCTGGCCGTGCGGCGCGACACGGTTGCCCGCGTTCGGGCAATCGGGCGAGCCCTGCAGCGCCGGGTCCTGGTAGTCGATCTGCTGCCCGTCGCCGCGATTGCTGCGCAGCAGCACGCGCACGCAGGCAGCCTGCTGGTCGTCCAGGTTCTGCACCAGCACCATCGTCTGCATGCCGAAGAAGTTCTTCTGCACCGTGGGCAGGTATTGCACCACGGCTCCGTGCGTCGGGATGTTCTCGGCGCCCAGGCTGATCTGGTTGCCGTCCTGCACGTTCGTCGTGATCACCGCGCGGAACGGCTGGTCGCTGCTGATGACGGCCGTGCCGAAGAAGCCGGGCGGCAGGCGGTTGTTGGTGGACTGGAAGATGCTCAGCGGCCCGTTGGCCGCTACGGTCGCCGGCGGATCCTCGGCGACGAACGTGCCGTCGTCCTTGTAGTAGTCGACGACGACCGTGGAGGGTTGCTGGCCAACGTTCATGAGCTGGATGAACGTGTTCTGCCGCCCGGTGCTGATCTGGCGCCGGTAATCCGCCGACTTGAGCGCGGCCGGCGGTGGGAAGTCGACCCGCGGCCAGGCGCGCGCGCGCGACGCGGCGGTCGCGTTCCCCGCAAGCGCAAGCAACGCGCCGACCACCGCGAGTGTCACGATCCCCGGAATGCGGCTGCGCCAGCGCCGCGAGAGCACAGCACGGGACGCCATGCGGAACGCGCTGCCGATCACGCCGACCCCTCCACGAGTTCACCATACCATTGCACGAACCGTTCCTCCTCGCGCTCCCACACGTATCCTCGTTCAAACGCCTGGCGCGCTCGAGCCCCCAGTGCGCTTCGGCGCTGCGGATCCCGGGCCAGCTCCCGCAGCGCCGCCATGTGCGCCGCCACGTCGGCCGGCGGCACGACGGCTCCGCAGCCCTCGGCGCGCACGATGCTGCCCAGCTCACCGACGTCCGAGACCACCACCGGCAGGCCCGCCGCCATGTACTCCAGCAGCTTGGTGGGCAGCGCGAGCGCGTTGTTGGGCGTCGGCTGCCACGGCACCCAGCCAACCGCCGCCTGCCCGAGCGCCGCGGCCACCTCCCATGGCGGCACGCGGCCGCGCCATTTCACCGCGCCCACCCTGGCCGGGCGCGCTCCCTCCGGAATCGGGCCGACCACCTCCACCTCGATCCCCTCGGCTGCGAGGCGCGTCGCCGCCTCCTCGATCACCGCAAGGCCACGGTCGGACGACAACGTCCCGAGATACACAACGCGCGGCGGTCGCTCGGTGTTATGGGCCGGCACGGGATAATCGGCCAATCGTGGCAGGTTGCGCACCAGCGCCACGTTGCACGCACCGCGCCCGCGGAACCAGCGCGCCATCGCCGGCGTGACCGTCACGACACCGGCGGCGTAGCGGAAAGCCGCCTGCTCGGCCGCCACGACGCCGGCCGCCGCCAGCCGCCGCGTACCGCGCGGAAGCCACTCGCGCCGCGCCACCTCCACCGCGTAGAACTCGTGCGCGTCGTACACCACGCGCTGGCCCGCCGCCGCCAGCGTCGCGCCCAGCGGCAGCAGCTCCGGATCGTGCAGGTGGAAGACGGCCGGCCGCAGATCGAGCGCGTGGCGCCACAGCCTCGCCCACTGCGCCGGGCGGGCGGCGCGCGGCATCCACTCGGGCAGCGCGCGGATGTGCACGCCCTCGATCGTCTCGTGGCGCCAGTGCGGCCCGACCACCCAGGTCTCGAAGCCATGCGCGGCCAGCGAACGCGCCTCCTTGTGGAAGATGCGCACGTCCGTGGCGGGATGCACCGAGGTCAGCATCACGACGCGCCGCGACATCATCGCTCCTCCGTCAGGCCGTTGCCGGCAGCGAGCCAGGTCACCGCTGCGAGCTGAAAGCTCAGCAACCAGCCGGCGAAGACCGCGAAGACGGCGGCGGCGGCCCACACGCCCAGCGCACCGGCCGCCCCGAGCGTCTGCCAGTCGGGTTCACCCCGTGCGCGCCGCGCGCCTGCCGGGCGGGCAGACCGGCCACCGGCGGACCGAACGAGCGCCCACGCCACCGCGGCCAGGACCCACAGGTACACCGCCAGGCCGGCCAGGCCATAGCGCGCCGCCATCACCAGGTACTCGTTGTCCAACGCCGCCACCTGCACCTCCTTGCGCGGTCCGACGCCGAGCACGGGCGACCCGCGCACCAGCGCCTCCGGCGAGTAGCGGTCCACCACGGTGGACGGTCCCTGCGGCGTGTGGCCGTAGTCGAGCGCCTCGCTCGCCGGAACGAGCTGCATGCCATCGATCAGCGCCGAACCCTGGAAGCCCTGGCCGATGATGTACGCCCCAATGTAGGCCACGGGTTTCCTCGGCACCACGGTGATCGACTCGCGATGCCAGAGGCCGGTGGCGTCGCCCAGGTCGCGCGTCGCGAGCGGGTCGGCGCGCGTCCCATCCACGTAGATGACGTTCACCCAAAGCAGCAAGTGACCGCGCTCGAGCCGATCGATGCGCACGTACGCGCTGGCGGTGAACGGCGTACCGGCCGGCGCCCCCACGTACTGCTGCTGCCCGAACCCCGTGCGCCCGTTGCGGTCGCCCGCGCCGCCGTCGAGCTCGACCGAGGTGTTGCCCCAGGCCGGCACGTCCACCACCTTCCAGCGAGTCGTCCGCAGGGGGAGCCAACCGGCCGGCGCGGAGCCGAGCGCGCCGTCGAAGCTGCTGTCGCGCAGGATGTTCGGACCGCTCCCGACCGCGTACACGGGGTACTCAGGCGAGCAGGGGCAACGGAGCCGCGCCCAGGCCGCCCATCCCGTGGGCTCGAGCGCATAGTGCACCGTGGTCGCCGCCTTCGCCACCGCGTCGCCCGGCAGCTCGCTCAGCGACGCCGGCGGACGACCGTACTGCCGCTGGTACTGCTGCACCGCCCCGGCGACCGTGTTCACGCGCTCGACGTAGCCGCCGTCCTCGGCCGCGTTCACCGCGTCCTGGAGCCCGCTCACGGCAGGGAGCGGCCGGCCTTCGAACCGGGCCGGGTGCTGCGGGAGCGGCGGTGGCTTCGGCGTGCCGTGGATGAGCTGGCCCAGGACCGCGCGCAGGCGGTCCGCGCGCAGCGCGTCCGAGGCCACAGCCGAGGTGTCTCCCGAGAGTCGCTCGGCAAGCGTCCCCGGCCGCGGGGCGAGCCCAAGCCCCGCCACGGCTGCCGCCGCCAGCACGACCGCGGCCGCTGGCTGCAGCACGGCCCGCGCCGTCCGCGCGACGACCAGCCGCACGACCGCGGCG
>JAJYLG010000032.1 GCA_021787985.1 Chloroflexota bacterium | reverse complement strand
GCTGTACCTGCCGCTGCTGCTGACGGGCAACATCGGCAAGCGCGGCGCCGGCTGCCACACCTGGGCGGGCAACTACAAGGGGGCGATCTTCCAGGGCACCCCCTGGGTCGGTCCCGGCCTCGCCGCTTGGACGAAAGAGGACCCGTTCAACCCCGTGCTCGACCCCGCGGCCAAGGTCACGCGCGCCAACATCCGCGAGACCGGCCACGGCGAAGAGCCCGGCTACTGGGGCTTCGGCGACCGTCCGCTGATCGTCGAGACGCCGCAGGGACGCAAGGTCTTCACCGGGAAGACCCACATGCCCACACCCACCAAGGTCATCTGGTACAACAACGCCAACCTGCTCAACGTTGCCAAGTGGCACTACGACATCATCAAGAACGTCAACCCCAAGGTTGACTTGATCATCGACCAGCAGATCGAGTGGACGGGCTCCGCCGAGTACGCCGATGTCGTGCTGCCCGTCAACTCGTGGCTCGAGTTCCAGGACCTGGAGCTGGCCGGCTCCTGCTCCAACCCGTTCCTCCAGATCTGGGGCGGTGGCGGCATCAAGCCGCTCTACGACACGCTCGACGACCCGATGGTCTTCGCGCGGGTCGCCGCCGCGCTGGCCGACGAGTTGAAGGACCGCCGCTGCTCCGACTACTGGAAGTTCGTGCTCGAGAAGCGCTCGCATGTCCACATCCAACGCATTCTGGACGCGTCGTTCACCACGGTCGGCTACACGGTGGACGACATCATGCGAGGCAAGTACGGCGAGCCCGGCGCCGCCCTGATGATGTATCGCACCTACCCGCGCATCCCCTTCTACGAACAGGTGCACGACAGCATTCCGTTCTACACCGACACCGGCCGGCTCAACAGCTACTGCGACCTGCCCGAGGCGATCGACTACGGCGAGAACCTGGTGTCCCACCGCGAGCCCGTCGAAGCGACACCCTACCTTCCCAACGTCATCGTCTCCTCCAGCCCTTATGTCCGACCAAAGGATTACGGCATCGCCCTCGACGCGACCGACGCGGACCTGCGTGCGGTGCGCAACGTCAAGATGCCGTGGAGCGAGGTCAAGCAGACCCGCAACCCGCTGTTCGACCAGGGCTACCGCTTCTACTGCATGACCCCGAAGCAGCGGCACACCACCCACTCGTCGTGGGCCGTGGTCGACTGGAACCTGATCTGGAGCAGCAACTTCGGCGACCCGTACCGCCGCGACCGTCGCAGCCCGGGCGTCGGCGATTGGCAGCTCCACGTCAACCCGGAGGCCGCCCGCGACCTCGGCATCGAGGACGGCGACTACATCTGGATCGACGGGCCCGCCTCGGACCGGCCGTATCGCGGCTGGAAGCCGGACGACCCGTTCTACAAGGTGGCGCGTTGCATGGTGCGCGTGAAGATCAATCCGTCCTACCCGTACGAGGTCACGATGATGAAGCATTCCGGCTGGATGGCCACCGAACGCACCGTCCATGCGCACGAGACCCGGCCAGACGGGCTCGCGCTCTCGCCGGAGACCGGGTACCAGGCCACCTTCCGCTACGGCAGCCAGCAGAGCGTCACCCGCGGCTGGGCGCCGCCCATGCATCAGACCGACAGCCTCTTCCACAAGAAGCTCGGACTCATGGGCTTCGTCTTCGGCTACGAGGAGGACAATCACGCGGTTAACACCGTGCCCAAGGAGACGCTGATCCGCATCACCCGCGCCGAGGCGGGAGGCATCGACGGCAAGGGACTCTGGTTGCCGGACGAGCGCTCGCGGCGGCCCGGCAGCGAGGACGACTTCATGCTGCGCTACCTGGCCGGCGGCCTGGTGCGCGCCTAGGAGGCCGCCATGCAAGGCGCCCGCAAGTCCTACGAGACGAGCGACCCGCTGGAAGCGATCGCCGTGCGCATCCCCTGGGATGGCGAAGGCGACGGCCTCGAGGCCATGGCCCGCTGCTTCATCGAGGAGTACGCGCGCATGGGCTGGGACCCGCCGCGCATCGCGAAGCTCTTTGCCAACCCCTACTTCGCCGGCACCAACGGCGTGCTGGAGCTGCGCGGCTCGGACTGGGTGCAGCGGCTGATCGGCGAGGTCTTCGGCCCGACCGCCGCGGAAGGGGGCGACTGAGATGGCCGACGTGTTCAACTGGCAGCTCGGCCGCAAGATGCGCTACCGCTTTCCGGAGGCGCACCCCGAGTGGCAGTTCGCCGCCGTCTTCAACATCAACCGCTGCATCGCCTGCCAGACCTGCAGCATGGCCTGCAAGTCGACCTGGACCTTCAGCGAAGGCCAGGAGTACATGTGGTGGAACAACGTCGAGACCAAGCCCTACGGCGGCTACCCGCACCAGTGGGACGTCCACCTGCTGCAGATGCTGGAGCAGGTGAACCCCGGCGGGCAGACGTGGGACGCCGCCAACAAGGACGCGAAGACCGCGCCCTACGGCACCTACCAGGGGATGACGATCTTCGAAGCCGCCGCCAAGCAGAACGCCGGCCAGGAGGCGCTCGGCTACCTGCCCAAGGACGAGGACTGGACGGCGCCCAACCTCTACGAGGACACCGCGCGCAACGGCACCGGCGACCTGCGCCGGCCGAAGCCGGTGTCCTTGCCCGAGCACGAGACCTGGTTCTTCTACCTGCAGCGGATCTGCAACCATTGCACCTACCCCGCCTGCCTGGCCGCCTGCCCGCGCAACGCCATCTACAAGCGGCACGAGGACGGCATCGTGCTGATCGACCAGTCGCGCTGCCGCGGCTACCGCAAGTGCGCCGAGGAGTGCCCATACAAGAAGCCCATGTTCCGCACCACGACGCGCGTCTCGGAGAAATGCATCGCGTGCTACCCGCGCATCGAGGGGGCCGACCCCCTGAGCGACGGAGTGCCGATGGAAACGCGCTGCATGTCGGCGTGCGTCGGCAAGATCCGCCTCCAAGGGCTGGCGCGGCTCAACTCGGACGGCACCTGGGCGGAGGACCGCTCCAACCCGCTCTACTTTCTGGTGCACGTCGAGCGGGTGGCGCTGCCGCTCTACCCCCAGTTCGGCACCGGCCCGAACGTCTACTACATCCCCCCGCGCTGGGTGCCGCGTCCCTACCTGCGCCAGATGTTCGGCCCCGGCGTGGACGACGCCATCGCCCGCTACGAGCTGCCCTCGCGCGAGCTGACCGCCGTGCTGCAGCTCTTCCGTGCAACCCGCACGGTCATCTTCCGCTACGAGATCCAGGAGGGCCCCAAGGTCCGCGACGTTACCGTCGGTGGCAAGACCTGGTCCCTCTACAACGACACCGTCGTCGGTTTCGACAAGCGCGGCCGAGAGGCGGTGCGCATCACCGTAATGGAGCCCTTCTATGAGCGGCCATCCGACCGGTACATCAACTCGGTCTAGGAGCGCGGCGATGAGCGCCGAGCGGCTGCTGGGCGACCGGGCCATCGCCCGCGCGGTGTGCTACCGGGCGCTGGCGCTCGCCTGGTCGCCGCCCAGCCGTGAGAACGCGCCGGCGCTGCGCGAGGCGCTGGAGGCGCTGCCGGCCGCGGCCGAGGTGCTGGGGCCCGCCGCCGCCGCCGCCGCGCATCGTGTCGCCGACGCCCTGCCGCGCGACGCGGACGAGCTCGAGCGGCGCTACGCCCGCGCCTATACCCACACCCGCTCGCCTGACTGCCCGCTGTACGAGACCTCCTACAGCTCCCGCAACCTCTTCCAGCAGACGACGCAGATGGCCGACCTCGCCGGTTTCTACCGCGCCTTCGGCGTCGAGGTGCAAGGCGAGCCGCCCGACCATCTGGCCGTCGAGCTGGAGTTCTGCTATCTGCTCTCCACCAAGGAGGCCGTCGCCCGCCGTCACGGCGACCGTGAGTCCGCGCGCATCTGCCGCGCTGCGCTGCGCGCCTTCTACCGAGACCACCTGGCGCGCTGGCTGCCCGCCGTGGCGCAGCGCACCCGCGCGCGCGTGGACGACCCCGCCTACCGCGCCGCCGCGGACCTCCTCCAACAGCTCGTCGCGGCCGAGACGCGGCGGCTCCGCCTGCACGACCTCCCCGCCTGGAGTCCCGAGCCGCAGCCGCTGCCCGAGCCGGAGGACTGCGACGGCTGCCCCGTGGTCGACGCGCCGCCGGCCGTCCGCCCGTCACGCGAGGAGGAAGGCGGCCCGTCATGAAACGTCTTGGCCTCACCCGCGGCCGCCGCGCCGCGCTCCCCCTCGGGCTGCTCGTGGCCGCGGTGCTGTTGGCGGTCGCCGGGGTCAATCCCGTCCGCTCGCAGAATCCGCTGCTGGTCGCCCCCGCCGCCAGCGGCAAGGTGTCGACCACCAACCTGTACTCCTCCGTGTGGGACCAGGCGCCGAGCGTCGACGTGACGCTCTCCATGCAGAACGTGACCAACCCGATGGGCGGCGGCGAGGTGGCCACTGTCCGCGCCCGCGCCCTGCACGACGGCAAGCGGCTCTACATCCTGCTGGAGTGGGGCGACTCCACCCGCGACTTGACACTCGGACTGACGCAGTACGGCGACGCCGCCGCGGTCGAATTCCCGCGCACGCCCGGCAAGACCGTGCCTTCCTTCTGCATGGGCGACGTCGCGCCGGACCGCGGCGTGAACATCTGGCAGTGGCGGGCGGTGTGGCAGGAGGACATCGCCACCAAGCAGGCCAGCGCCTCGATTCAGGCGCTGCACCCCGACATGCAGGTCGACCTGTACCCCTTCCGCAACGACCCGGTCTACATGACCGCGCGGGACGTGAACAACCTGGTCAGCATCCCGGCACGGACCACCCCGATCGACAACCTCGTCGCCAACCAGTTCGGTACCCTGACCGACGCCCCCCAGCAGGACGTGCACGGGTTGGGTGAGTGGCGCGACGGCAGGTGGCGCGTCCTGCTCTACCGCGACATGACTCAGCCCGCGGGCATGCCGTCCCTCTCGCCCGGCACCACGACGAACGTCGCCCTCGCCGTGTGGGACGGCGCGCGCGGCAACCGCGACGGCATGAAGAGCGTGTCGTCCTTCCTCGACCTGCAGATCGCCGCCCGCACCGCTGGCGGCGGCGGGCTGCACTGGGGCGCCGGGCAGACGCTGGCGCTCCTCATCGGCATGTTCGGCGCGGCGACGGTCGGGCTGTTCGTGCTCATCTACGCGGTGGTGCGGCCGCCGGAGCGCTGACGCCGTCTTGCCCCGGCGGGTCGCACGCCGCGTGCGCTGATCGCCGCGGCGGACGTTGTACTGAGCAGGAGGAGGGCCGACCCGCGCGCGGCAGTACGGCCGTGGTGCGCCGGCCCGGATGACTGGCAATGCGTCCCCGCGCGGCGCTCGCCCTTGCGTTCATCTGCGCCGTCGTTGCGACCGCCGCCTGCCGCAGCGAGGCGTCCCGGCGGCCTGCCCAGTCCGGCCCGCTCGCGACCGCCAGCGGGTCTTCGACCGCCACCCCAGCTCCGACGCCGCCGGTCGGCGCGCGCACCTTCGCGGCTGGGTCGCGCCTGAAGGGCCTGGCGCATCTCGCGCCGGGAGACCTGCCGGCCGCGGTCGCCGACGCCGACGTGGTGCTGCCGCCGGTCGGCGAGCTCTCCTGCCCCAAGGGCTGGGACCCCGCCCTGATCGACACGCTGCGCCTGGGGTTCTGCATACCGCCCGGCAGCACCACCTGGTTCTCCTCCAGCCAGCGAACGCTCGATGTCCTGGTGCCCGGCGACCATCCCGCCGGCGCCTCCGCGGCGCCCAACTTCGACTCCGTCGTCTTCCTTCTGCGCGGTCCGCGCGATCCCGGCCCGAGCACGAAAGTGTGCGTCGGTGGCACGCCGGTCTCCCTCCCGCTCTTCGGCCGCGCGGTGCGCGCCTGCCGCCTGGGCGGGAGCGTGCTGGTGCTGACCGCGACCCGCTCCGGCTACCTGGTGCAGCTCTTCGCCTCGACCACGCCCGACAGCTCGGGCATCGCCGGCGGCGCGGCGTCGTTGCTCGCCACCCTGCGCGACCTCTCCGCTCCCTGACGCGCCGCGGCTGCTACGCTTCAGGCAGGAGGCCCGCGCGATGACCGGCCGCAGCGAGGAGTTCCGTTTCGACGATCGCGTGCGCTTCGTGCTGCACCAGGACGGGCGCATCGAGTTTCCCGAGCCGTTCACGCTGTCCGATACGCGCGAGCTGAGCGAGCTGATCAGCTTCGTGGCGCGGCGGCGGTTCGAGTTCTTCAACCCGGGCGCGGGCCTGGTCGAGCGGCCGCCCAAGGGCCGGCCCGTCTGACCCGTGGCCGAGTACCTCGACCGCCCGCCCGCCGAAGTCTGAAATGTCAAATTTCCGTTCCGCTCTGCTGCTCGACCGCGCGGGTGAGCGCGATCAGCCGTTCGCTGTAGCGCACCGGGTAGAGCGCGCCGCTGCGCAACCGACGGACATCTTCGGGAAGCGCGGCGATCTGCGCGGCGCAACGCTCGCGCATCGCGTCCAGCGTCTCGCCCGGCAGAACCGGCTGGCCGTCTTCCATCACCGTACGCAGCAGCGGCTCGCCGCCCTCTGGTGGAGGCTCGTCGCGCAGCGCGACAAGATCGCCCGCGTAACGGCCGTCGGTGTCGCGGAAGCGATAGACCTGCTTCTCGCCGGGCCAGGTCCTCTTGCCGGTGCTCTGCTTCATCACGTCGCGCCCGCCGAAGCTCACCAGCTTGTAGGCGATGTCCAGGTAGGGGGCGTCGGCCGACACGTCCATCCGCGTGCCCACCGCGAACACATCGATCGGAGCGCCGGCCTCGACGAAGCGCTCCACGTCCATCTCGTCCAGGCCGCCGCTGACGACGATGCGCACCGACATCAGCCCGGCCTCGTCGAGGATGCGGCGCACCTCGCGGCTGAGGCTCAGCACGTCACCGCTATCCAGGCGCACCGCGAACAGCCGCCGGCCGGCGGCCTCCAGCTCGCGGCCGACCGCCGCCGCCGTCCGCGCGCCGGCGAGCGTGTCATACGTGTCGAGCAGCAGGACGGTGTTGTCGGGAAAGGCGCGGGCGAAGGCGCGGAACGCGTCGGCCTCGCGCGGGAAAGCGCTGACGTAGGAGTGGGCCATGGTGCCGGTCGGCGGGATGCGGTAGTACTCGCCGGCGAGCACGTTGCTGCTCATCACCGCGCCGGCGATGTACGAGGCGCGAGCCGCCTTCATGCCGGCGTCGATCCCGTGGGCGCGGCGCAGCCCGAAGTCGATCACCGGGCGGCCGCGGGCGGCGATCACGCAGCGCGCGGCCTTGCTCGCCAGCAGGGTCTGCAGATGGCAGAAGTTGATGACCGCCGTCTCGACGAGCTGCGCCTCGACGGCCGGTGCGCGCACCTCCAGAAGTGGCTCATCGGCGAGAAAGACCGTGCCCTCCGGCAGCGCGCGCACCTCGCCCGTGAAACGCAGGCTGCGCAGGTAGTCGAGGAAGTCCGGCGGGAAGCGGCGCAGGGAGTCCAGGTAGGCGATCGCCGCCTCGGAGAAGCGCAGCGACTGCAGGTAGGCGAGCGCGTCCTCCAATCCTGCGGCGACGAGGAATGAGCGGCCGGGCGGCAGCCGGCGCACGAACAGGCTGAAGGCGGCGGGCTCCTCATGCATCCCCTCGCGGAAGTAGGATGCGGCCATCGTCAGCTCGTACAGGTCGGTGAAGAGCGCCGCGTCGCGCAGCGCGAGCGGTCCGGAGACGAACATGCCGGGAGGGACCTCGGGCGTCATTGGACCTCGCAGACCGAGAAGTCACGCGGATCGTAGCAGGAGTGCCCGAGATTCCGCCCGCGGGACCCGTGCCGCCTGTCGGCGGTTGCCTTGAGGCGCCCGGCAAGCGGCCTCTAGACTGGATATAGATGCAGGCGGGCGTCGTGCCCAGCCTGCGGTCCGCCTGGGGGCGGACGGGGTGTGGCGAGATGCAGGAACCGGAGAAGGCGACATTCCGCACGAAGGCGGGCCTGGCGCAGATGCTCAAGGGCGGCGTGATTATGGACGTGGTCACGCCCGAGCACGCCAAGATCGCCGAGGAGGCTGGCGCCTGCGCCGTGATGGCGTTGGAGCGCGTCCCGGCCGACATCCGCGCAGCGGGCGGTGTCGCCCGCATGTCCGACCCCGAGCTGATCCTGCGCATCATGGACGCCGTCTCCATCCCGGTGATGGCGAAGTGCCGCATCGGCCACTTCGTCGAGGCGCAGGTGCTCGAGGCGCTGGGCGTGGACTACATCGACGAGTCCGAGGTGCTGACGCCCGCCGACGAGGCGCATCACATCGACAAGCAGCCGTTCAAGGTGCCGTTCGTCTGCGGCTGCCGTGACCTGGGCGAGGCGCTGCGGCGCATCTCCGAAGGCGCGGCGATGATCCGCACCAAGGGCGAGGCGGGCACCGGCAACGTCGTCGAGGCGGTGCGCCACATGCGCCAGGTAATGGACGACATCCGCCGCTTGCAGAACATGCCCGACGACGAGCTCTATGCCGAGGCGAAGCGGCTGGGCGCCCCGGTGGAGCTGGTGCGCGAGGTGAAAGACCTTGGCCGCCTGCCGGTGGTGATGTTCACCGCCGGCGGCATCGCGACCCCGGCCGACGCGGCGATGATGATGCAACTCGGCGCGGACGGCGTCTTCGTCGGCTCCGGCATCTTCAAGTCGGAGGACCCGGAGCGCCGCGCGCGGGCGATCGTCAAGGCGACCACCTACTATAACGATCCGTCGGTCATCGCCGAGGTCTCGCGCGGGCTGGGCGACGCGATGCGCGGGCTCGACGTCGCCAAGCTCCCCGAGCAGGAGCTGCTGGCCACGCGCGGCTGGTAGACGCGACATCCCATGGAGCCGACGGTCGGGGTTCTCGCGCTGCAGGGCGATTTCGCCGAGCACCTGTCCGTGCTGACGCGGCTGGGCGTGCCCGCCCTGGACGTGCGCCGGCGCGACCAGCTCGAACGCGTCGCGGCGCTCATCATGCCCGGTGGCGAGTCCACCACCATCAGCCGGCTGCTGTTGCAGTTCGGCCTGTTCGAGCCGCTGCGCGAGCGCGCCCTGGCGGGCATGCCGGTCTGGGGCACCTGTGCCGGCGCCATCCTGCTGGCGCGCGAGGTGCGCACGCTCGACCGGCCGTCGCTCGGGCTGATGGACATGGTCGTCGACCGCAACGCCTTCGGCCGCCAGATCGACTCGTTCGAGGCGGACGTGGAGATCGAGGGGATCGGGGGCGGACCGGTGCGGGCGGTGTTTATCCGCGCACCGATCTTCACGGATGTCGGGCCGCAGGCGCGCGTCCTCGGGCGACTGGCCGACGGGACGGTCGTGGCGGTGCGGCAGGGGAATCTGCTGGCGACCAGCTTCCACCCGGAGCTGACCGACGACACGCGCGTGCACGAGCGCTTCTTGGAGCTGGCGGGCGTCCGGCCGGCCCGCGGCGAGACAGCGGTCGCGCGCGCCGGCCGCTGAGGAAGCATCCACACATCCGCGCCGATGCACGCCGGCTGCTGAGGCGCTCTCGCGCCGGCTGCCGGCGCGGGCCCGAAGGCTGGTCCTCCTCCGCGCGCTGCGCGATCCAACCCCTCGTTTGCTTGGCGTGCTCCGCGTCTTGGCGGTGAACGCTACGCCTCGCTGACCTCGAGCGGCTCTTCGCTGATCTGGGCGTCGACGATGCGGAAGGCGCGGGCCAGCGGGCGGCCGGGCTCGCGCAGCGAGATGACCACGTAGTACGGCTCCGGACGCAGGGCGGCCAGCCGCACGTCAGTGGGGCTCGGGTAGGCCTCGGTCTGGGTGTGGGAGTGGTAGATGACCAGGTACTGCCAGTCGTTCTCGCGGCACTCGCGCTCGAGCATCAGCAGGTCCTTGCCGCCGACGGCGTAGCGATAGGGGCTGTGCTCGGCGTTCTCCAGCTCGTACAGCCGGCGCGGCTCGCCGTTCTCCCCGAGGATGACGCCGCAAGCCTCCTCGGGGCGGCCGCGGAGCGCGTGATCCACCATCTGCTCGACGTACGAGCGCGGCAGCCGCAGCGTCATGCTGGTCTTGCCGCAGACGCCAGCACGGCGGCCGGCAGGGGGAGCGCCGTCAGGTTGCCTTCGTCGTCGGCCGCGGCCAGGGCGACCACCGTCAAGCCCTCGGCCCGCAGGCGGTCGCTGCCGCCCTGCAGCCGGTCGACAAGCGTGACGGCGAGGGTCGCGTCGGCGCCGGCGGCGCGCACGGCGTCGAGCGCCTGCAGGATCGAGCCGCCGGTCGTCACCGCGTCCTCGACCAGCGCAACGCGTCGGCCCGGACCGAGCAGCGGCCGGCCGTCGGCCGCGGCGGCCATGGCGATGCGGTCCTGCGCGCCGTGCTCTTTCTTCTCCTTGCGCACGAGGAAGGCGCCGAGCTCCCACCCCTGCCAGCCGGCATAGGCCGCGGCGGCGGAGGCTACCGGGTCGGCGCCCATGCTGAGGCCACCCACCGCCTCGCATCCGTGGGCGCGGCAGCAGTGGGCGACGAGCATGCCGGTCAGCGCCGCGCCGCGGGCGTCGAGCGTGACGAGCTTGCCGTTGAAGTACCACGAGGAGCGTCGGCCGCTGGTGAGGACGAAGTCGCCACGCAGGAACGCGCGCTCCCGCAGCAGGCGGACGAGCTCCGCGTGGGCCTCAGTCAAGGTTGGCAATCGCATCGCTCCCCAGCGTACGGGAGCGGTCGGAGCGGGGCAAACGCGGTCAGCGTGCCCCCTTGAGCGCGAAGAAAAGGAACGGCCCGGTTTGTGCCTCCACAAAGACGAGCGCGTACTGCGCGGCGAATGGCGGCCCTTCGCGGGGCCCGGTGGAAGGGATCTGCACGTGGGCGGGCTCCAGGCTAACCACCCAGCACAAGCGATCGAAGGGCGGCGTCCGGTCCTTGATCATGACGCGGGCAAGCGCAACCTGGCGTACCGTGGTGGGGCCAAACGCGCGGATGCGCTCCAGCGCGAGCCGGGCGGCCGTCGCGTCGGTCCCGGTCCTGGGCCTTGCGGACCCCGGCGGGGCGAGAACGATGCCGTCTTCCGCGAGATCGTTCCGTTCAGCCTCTCGCACGGGCAGGCAGACCGACCCCCGTGGTCCGGCGGCCGGTCCGCGCCTGCGCGTGGCGGGAGCAGGCGCCCCTACCGACTCGCCTGCCTGCTGCAGGCAGGCGGCCGGCTACTCGTAGCTGAGCAGCCGCTCGATGCGGTACGGCTCCAGGCGGGCGCGGCCACCCAGGTACTCCAGCTCGACCAGGAAGAGGAAGGAGTGCACCTGGCCGCCGATCAGCTCCACCAGCTTGGCGGTGGCGGCAGCCGTGCCGCCGGTCGCCAGCAGGTCGTCGACCACGACCACGCGATGGCCGGGGCGGAGGGCGTCCTGGTGGATATCGAGCTGGCTGGTGCCGTACTCGAGCGAGTACTCGATCGTCATGCGCGCCGCGGGCAGCTTGCCGGGCTTGCGCACCGGTACGAAGCCGACGCCCAGCCGGTCGGCCAGCGGCGCGCCGAAGATGAAGCCGCGCGACTCGATGGCCGCGATGGCGTCGATCGCCTCGTCCTTGTAGATCTCATAGAAGCGGTCCATCACGTGGTGGAGCGCGGTCGCATCGCGCAGCAAAGGGGTAATATCGCGGAAGATCACCCCAGGCTGCGGAAAGTCAGGTACATCGCGGATGAAGCGTTTCAGGTCCACGGTAGGCGTTCCTCCAGAGCGGGCCGCACGGCGCGTGCGCTTGCGTTGTACGGCAGTGACGCGGTGGAGCGCAACGCTGCTCGCGACGCTGGCGCTGGCGCTCACCGCCTGCGGCGGCCGTGCGGCGACCGCGGGCCACCCTGCCACTTCGACCGCGACGGCGATGCCTCCCGTCACGCGGACCGCGACGCCGCGGGCTTCCGCCACCACGCCGGCGCTGGCCACCGCGACGCCCTTCACGCCGTCGGGCGCCTACCAACCGGCGCCCGTGAAGATCGTCGCCCCGGCGGGCGTGCGGCAGCTCAGCGGCACGCTGGACGGCGCGGAGTACGTCATCCAGGTGCCGGAGCGCTGGAACGGCGAGCTGGCCGTCTACGCGCACGGCTACCAGGGCGAGGGTCATGAGCTGGCCATCGAGGCCCCGCCGAACGCGGCTCAGCTCCTGTCCGAGGGCTTCGCGTGGGCCGCGAGCAGCTACCGCACCACCGGCTACGTCCCGGGGCTGGGTGCGCTCGACAGCCGCCTGCTGGTGGGGGAGTTTGCGCGGCGCGTCGGCGAGCCGCGACGGAGCTACATCATCGGGCAGTCGATGGGCGGCAACTCGGTCGCCCTGTCGCTGGAGCAGCCGGACACGCCGTTCGCCGGCGGGCTGGCGCTCTGCGGGGCGGTCTCTGGCGAGTCTGAGCTCGACTACCTGTTGAGCTGGCTCGCGCTGGCACAGTACTTCTCCGGCGTGACCCTGCCGCCGCATGCCGGCGCGGATCTCAACGCGGCGCTCGGCCGCATGACCACGGCGCTCGGTACGCCGAGCAACCCCACCGCCGCGGGCCGGCGGTTCATCGCCGCGCTCCGTGACCTCACCGGCGGTCCGCGGCCGTTCTTCCTGCAAGGGCTGGAACAGCAGTGGGCGGTCTCCTTCGGCTTCGCGCTGCTCGACCCCGCTCGCCAGCAGCCGCCGATCGCCGCCTCGACGAACGTGGGCGTGAGCTACTCGACGGGCGACCCGGCCGCCGACGCGCCGTTGAACGCCGCCGTGCCGCGGTTCGCTGCCGATCCGGCGCTGCGCGACCCGCGTGTCCACCCCGACCTGGCGCCGACCAGCGGGCGGCTGCAGCGCCCCTTGCTGACGCTCCACGGCACGGGCGACCTGTTCGTGCCGATCTCGATGGAGCAGGAGTACCTGGCGCGGGTGAAGGCGGCCGGCCGCCAGGACCTGCTGGTGCAGCGGGCGGTCCGCAGCGCCGGTCACTGCAGCTTCTCGCCCCAGGAGATCGACCGCGGCTGGGACGACCTGGTCGGCTGGGTGCAGAACGGCCGCCGCCCGGCGGGCGAGGACCTCTCGCACATCGACCCGGCGACGGTGGGGCTCCCGTTCACCGATCCGCGCCGGCCCGCGGACCCCGGCACCGAATGACGGCCGACCCGTACGGCCCCCTCGCCGCCTTCTACGAGCGGGTCTTCGACCCGCGCAACGGCGACGCGGGGTTCTACGCCGCGCTGGCCCGCCGTGAGGGCGGACCGGTGCTCGACGCCGGCTGCGGCACCGGCCGGGTGGCGCGCGCTATCGCCGCCCAGGGGATCGCCGTCACCGGGTACGACCGCAGCGCGGCAATGCTGGCAGAGGCGGGGCGCCTCGCGTCGGCGGCGGGCCCGCGGCTCTCGTTCCATCGAGCCGAGCTCGAGTCACCGCCCGGTGGTCCGTTCGCCCTGGTCGTGTGCGCGGCGGACACGTTTCTCCATTGCGTCGACCAGGCGCAGCAGCTCGCGGTGCTCGCGGGCTGGCGCGCCGTGACGCGTCCGGGCGGAGCGCTGGCGCTCGACGTGACGCTGCCGGCGGGGCCGTGGGCTGACTGGGAGGAGGGCGAGCGTCCCTGGCAGCCGCTCGCCGTCTGGGACGAGGCGGACGGCTTGCGCCGTGAGGTGTCGCTCCGCTGGCGCGCCGAACCCTGGCGGCAGGGGCGGCGTGCCTGGGCGCGGATCGAGGAGTGGACGGCCGGCGGTCCCGTGCGGCGGCACGAGGTCGAGGTGGCGCTTCGGTTGGTCACTGGCGGTGAGCTGCGCCTGCTGCTCGAGCGCACCGGCTGGCGCGTGGAGGCGGAGTACGGCGACTTCGACGCGGGCGCGCTCGGGCCGGGTAGCGAGCGGCTGGTCGTCGTCGCGCGGGCGGCCGGCTGACCCGCCGCCCGGATCTTGAATCACCGAATCGCAGATGGCGCGGCGGACAGGCGCCGGGCGACTCGTCCCCGCGGAGCTTGCCCAAGCTTCGGCGCGGGAGCGGAGAGTCAGGAGCGCGGCGGGCCGATACTTGACCTGAGAGCGGTCTTCCGGTCTTGCTATGATGAGCGGAGGAAATGCGGCCGTCGAGGCGGGAGATGGGAACCACGGTCAGACCGGTCATCTTCTCCGAGACAGACATCCGACGAGAGATCGAGGCGTTAGAGGCGCGACATGCCATGTCGTCGGCCGACTTCCTTGTGGCTTACACGCGGGGGGAGCTCGGCGACGCGCATGACTTCACCGTGTGGTCGGCGCTCTGGGACATGCTCGCGCACGTGCAGGCGACCGGGCGACAGCGGCCCTGAGTGGGGCCATCTGGGCTGCTCGATTACTTCGACCGCGTGGTCCAGCGGCTGATTTACGCGGGCGGCGTAATACATGAGGAACCACGGCCGCGACTGAGTCCGGACCAGCAGGTAGGCTTTCTGGACCTGGCGGTGGCATTTCCCGATGATTCGCGGTTGACGGTTGCCCTGGCTGTTTGCTGGAGCTCCGAGTTCCCGGAGTGGCGCGGTTACCGGTTTCACTAGGCGGATTCGCAGGGAGCTACCCGGTTCCGCTACGATAACGCTCCTCACCTCCATGGCACAGCCTGGTTTCCGCACCACGTGCACCGCGGACCCTCCGAGGTGGCTGCGGAGCATCCGCCCCCCACGCTGACGGCGGTGATCCGGGAGATCGAAGGCTTCCTCGGGCGTCAGTGACGGACGGGCGGAGAGTCAGGAGCGCGGCAGGCCGATCCCGCGTTGCGCGATGATGTTGCGCTGCACCTCGCTCGTGCCGCCGGCGATGGTCCACGGCACGGTGCTGGTGACCGCCTCGCCGGTCCCCGGCACCGGTGCGCCGTCCGCGTGGGCGAGTGCCGGCAGCCCGCCCAGCCCGGCGAGCAGGTGGGCGACCCGCTGGCCCAGCTCGGACGAGAGCAGCTTGGCGACGGACGCCTCGCTGCCGACCAGCTCACCGCGCGCGTGGCGATCGTTGACGCGGGCGGCGAGAACGCGCGCCACGTTGGCGCTGATGAAGGCGTCGGCCAGCGCCAGGCGGTCGGTCGTCCGTCCTCGGCCAATCGGCCGGTGGCGCAGCCAGGTCGCCGCGTCCTCCAGGTCGCGCAGCACCGCTGCCCAGCGCGAGAGCGACACACGCTCCAGGTCGAGGGTGGTTGTCGCCACGTACCAGCCGCGGCCCGCTTCGCCGAGGAGCGCATCGGCGGGCGCGAAGACGTCGTCGAAGGTCACCTCGGCGAAGGCTGGGGCATCGGCCACGTTGACCAGCGGCCGCACTTCGATGCCCGGCGCATCCATCGGCACGAGGAAGGCAGAGACCCCGCGATGTCGCGGCGCCTGCGGGTCGGTGCGGGCCAGAAGGTAGCACCAGCCCGCGTGCAGCGCGTCGCTGGTCCAGACCTTGCGTCCGTTGATGCGCCAGCCATCGCCGTCGCGGACGGCGCGCGCCTGCAGCGCGGCCAGGTCAGAGCCGGCGGCGGGCTCGCTGAAGCCCTGGCACCACACGACCTCCGCCCGACCGATCGCCCCCACGTGGCGGGCGATCTGCGCCGGCGTGCCCCAGCGTTGGATGGTCGGCCCGAAGTATCCGACCGCGGGGATTCTGCCGACGTCGGGAACGCGACGGGCGGCGAGCTCGGCGTCGACCAGCGCCGTCTCGATCGGGCCGAGGTCGGCGCCACCCAGCTCGCGGGGGAACGCCGGGGCATACCGGCCGCGGGCGGCCAGCGCCCGGTGCAGCGCACGGGCGCGTTCCCACTCAGCCTCCTCGGATGCGCCGTACGGCCGAGCGGAGAACGGGCGGTCGATCGCCGTGTCGAGGAACGCGCGCAGCTCCGCGAGGAAGCGCGCTTGTGTCGGCGTGAGCGACCAGTCCATGATGTCTGCCGCCTCCTCGCCCGCCAGCGTACACTGTCGCCGACCGTCGGTGCCGGCGGAGCGAGGGAGGACGATACGATGCAGGTCCGGGAGCAAGTGCAGGGGTCGCAGGAGGAGATCGAGCGAGTACGGGCCTACCTGCTGAGCCAGGCGGCGAACCTGAGGCTGCCGGAGCTCGTGAGCAAGGTGCGCCGCGACTCGTGGCAGCTCCGCGACGCGGCGCTGGTCGTGCCGGTGGGGCGGTTCGGCGAGCCCCCGGCCGCGGGTGAGTGGTCCGCCGCGCAGGTGACGGGCCACGTCCTGTCGGCCAACGCGACGACGACGCGTCTCATCCTCGACCTGCTGGAGCGCGGCGCGGCCTCCAGCGAGTCGCCGGCGCAGGACCGGCGGTTGTCGGTGCCGCCCGCATCCGGCGGCCGCTTCTGGGAGCCGCTGCGGGGCGCGCGTGAGCGCTTGTACGCTCGCGTGCTGCGCGCGCGGGGCGACGAGCACCTGGACGCCCGGGCTGGCCACTTCGCCTTCGGTGGGCTGAACTGGCGCGAGTGGCTGCTCTTTCTGCGCGTGCACGACCTAGACCACGCGCGCCAGCTTCAGGCGATCGGCGACTCGCTGCGGGGACGACCCTGAGCGACCGCGCACGGGGGAACGCGGACGCGTCGGACCGCGTTACGGATCTGGAGGGCCGAGCCCTTCCGCGGTACGGTGCGCGCGCCGTCCGCTGCCACGCAGGAGGACGACCGTGTTTGCCAGGCTCGTGCTGCCGTTCATCATCAGCGTGGCCGTCGTGATGGCTGCCGCGTGCGCCGGCGGGGCGTCCCCCGCGCCGGCCAGCAAGACCGACCTGCAGATCGAGGTCTGGCCACAGGGAACGGACAAGGGCGGCTCGCAAAGCTGGACGCTGCGCTGCGACCCGGCCGGTGGCACCCTGCCGAACGCTGACGCCGCCTGCCGCGCGCTCGATGCGCTCAAGGACCCGTTCGCGCCCGTCCCCAAGGACGCGATGTGCACCCAGATCTACGGGGGACCGGCTGTCGCCCGCGTCACCGGCACCTTCCGTGACCAGCGGATCGACACGACCTTCCGCCGCACCGACGGCTGTCAGGTGGACCGTTGGGAGAAGCACAGGTTCCTCTTTCCCGTGGACGTGAGCCACTGGCAGGGGTGAGGCCGGGTCGGCCGCCTCGCTGACACTGGCGTCAGATTCTCTCCTGCCTTAGGATCGCAGGTGGCCGCGCGGGATCGCGCCGGCACACGGAGGGGACGATGGCGGACTACGAGCAGATCGTGTACGAGCGGCGCGGACGCGTCGTGCTCGTCACGCTGAACCGGCCCGAGAAGCTGAACGCCTGGACGCGGACGCTGGAGAACGAGCTGATCGACGCTGTCCAGCGTGCGGCGCAGGACCCGCGGGTGGGCGCGCTGGTGGTCACCGGAGCCGGGCGGGGCTTTTGCGCGGGCGCGGACATCACCGGCTGGGCGCGCAACATCGAGGCCGGCGACGGCGCGCGCGTCTCGCCGCTGCTGGACCAGAGCGGCAGCCCGGAGGTGCCGATCGTCCTCACGCGCGGCAAGCCGGCCGTCGCCGCGATCAACGGCCCCGCGGTGGGCGTCGGCCTGACGATGGCGCTCGCGTGCGACATCCGCATCGCGTCGGAACGCGCGCGCTTCTCGGCCCGGTTCGTGCGCGTTGGCCTGTCGCCCGAGTGCGGCAGCACGCGCTATCTGCCGCAGGTGGCCGGGCTGCCGCAGGCGCTCTACCTGGCGCTCACCGGCCGCATCGTCGATGCTGCCGAGGCGAAGGAGCGTGGCCTCGTCGATCGCGTGGTGCCGCACGAGCGGCTGATGGAGGAGGCGATGGCCCTCGCCGAGGAGATCGCCGGCAACCCGGCCGCATCGGTGTGGGCGACCAAGCGGCTGCTGCATCAGAACTCGCTCGAAGCGGACCTGCGCCGCGTCGTCACCCAGGAGGGCTACGCGATCCGAGAGCTGCGCCACACCCCCGATCACCAGGAGGCGGTGCGCGCCTTTCTCGAGAAGCGCGAGCCGCGCTTCAACCAGGAGTAGCCAGCGACAGCGGTCGAGCTGGCGGCGCAACGCGGCCGCCCCGAGATGGTTAGCCGGCGGCGTGCAGCCAGCGAACCGCGATGCCGGCGCGTTCCGCCGCGACGAACTCCCGGTCGCCGGTGAGCACGGGGCAGCCGAGCAGCTCGGCCGCCGCCGCCGTGAAGCAGTCGGCGTAGCTCATGCCGCCCGCCGCCTTGAGACGCGCCGCGCCGCGGACCAGCGTCTCATCGACGGGCACCCAGCGGATGGCCACCCGGCCGTCAGCCGGCTCGTCCGAGCCCAGGCTCTGCCAAACGTGGTCAGCTTCCACCGCGCCGTATCGACGCTCGATCATGTAACAGACTTCTCCCAGATTGACGAGAGTCATCCAGGGATCGCCGGTGCTGAGCGCCTGCTCCAGTGCGTCCGCACCGGGCTCGTCTTCCAGCAGCGTCAGCACTGCGTGAGCGTCGAGCACGAGCCTATCGGGCATCCTCGCGCTCGCGGTCCGCCCGTCGTTCCGCGAGCAGCTCCTTCGTCAGCGTGGGTTCACCGGGCCGCGAGCGGAAACGTCCCCGCAGCTCTCTCGCCGACAGCAGCGGTCGGGCGATGAGGACGTCATCGTGCTCGATCCAGACGACTTTGCGCCCGGGCAGCAGCCCGTATCTGCGGCGCAGCGGCTCGGGGATCGTGACCTGCCCCTTCGGATTCACCGTGGTGACGGTCATCGTAATACCTCCCGTCCAAGAGTAACACCAGCGACCGTCGAGTATCTACCCATCCCACAACGGTAGTCCGCACGGCCGTGAAGGAACGCCACGCGCTTCATCCCGGCCTCACGGGCGCGGCGGCCGCCGATCGGGCGAGTTTACGTCCTTGTTACCTCCGGATCGCCCCCGGCTAACGATCGGGGCCGGACGGCGGCCTAGAGTGGGTGCATGACGGTGATCCGAGGGCGTCGCTGGTGGATGCCGGCGGCGGGCGTCGGGGTGCTGCTGCTGGCCGCCTGTGGCGGCGGCTCGAAGGCGGGGTCCACCGCCTCCATCCCGTCCGATATCCACAAGATCAAGCACGTCGTCGTCATCATGCAGGAGAACCGCTCGTTCGACTCGTACTTCGGCACCTATCCCGGGGCCGACGGCATCCCGATGAAGGACGGGCAGCCCGGCGTCTGCGTTCCCGATCCGACAACGAGCGCATGCGTTCTGCCGTTCCATGATCGCTACGACCTGAACTTCGGAGGCCCGCACGACGCCGTCCACTCGGCGGCCGATGTCAACGGCGGCAAGATGGACGGCTTCATCCGCGAGGCGCTCCACGCCAGCACGCGGGCCTGCCGCCGCAGCCCGTTCGACCCGAACTGCGTCCAGCAGTCGCAGAGCCCCGACGTCATGGGTTATCACGATGGCAAGGACATCCCCAACTACTGGGCCTACGCGCGCGACTTCGTGCTGCAGGACCACATGTTCGAGTCCGTCCACTCCTGGAGCTTCCCGTCACACCTGTACCTGGTGTCGGCCTGGTCGGCGACCTGCAGCCAGCCGACGAGTCCCATGAGCTGCCAGAGCGCGCTCGATCCCAAGCTGGCGCATAGCGCCTCGGACCCGACGTACGGTTGGACGGACCTCACCTACCTGCTGAACAGGGCCGGCGTGAGCTGGGCGTGGTATCTCGACCAGGGCGCCTCACGGCCCTCCGTCCCCGACATCTGGAACGTCATTCCCGGCTTCGTCGACGTGCACCAGGACAACCAGCTCGGCAACGTTCAGGACCTGGCACGGTTCTACCAGGCCGCCAAGGATGGCAGCCTGCCGGCGGTCTCCTGGATCCTCCCCAACGGGCGCGACAGCGAGCACCCGCCGAACCTGGTGAGCACCGGGGAGAGCTACGTCACCGGCCTGATCAATGCCATCATGCAGGGCCCCGACTGGGCCAGCACGGCGATCTTCCTGAGCTGGGACGACTGGGGCGGCTTCTACGACCACGTCGTGCCGCCGCAGGTCGACGCCCTTGGCTACGGGATCCGGGTGCCGGGGTTGGTGATTAGCCCCTACGCCAAGCAGGGCTACATCGATCACCAGAACCTTAGCTATGATGCATACATCAAGTTCATCGAGGACGACTTCCTGGGCGGACAGCGCATCGACCCGAAGACCGACGGCCGTCCCGACCCGCGCCCCGACGTCCGTGAGAACGCACCGCAGCTCGGCAACCTGCTGAGCGACTTCGACTTCTCGCAGAAGCCGCGGCAACCGGTGGTCTTGCCGGTGCATCCCCAGACCGACCTGATAGCGCCGTCCGCCCGTCGCAGCACCAGCCGCGGCGGCTGACGCGCGGCGAGCGGGCGTCGCGCTGCCTCAGGATCCGGTGACGATAAGCGTGCCGGTCATCACGTCCGGGTGCACGTCGCAGCGGAACTTGTACGTGCCGGGCGTGCTCACCACGAGCTCGATCTGTGAGCTCTGCCCGCCCTGGATGACCGCGGACTGGAACTCTTTGCCGTCCGGCCCCTTGTAGCTCAGCAGGTGCCAGTTGT
Organism: Chloroflexota bacterium; assembly: GCA_021787985.1. Taxonomy (GTDB): domain Bacteria; phylum Chloroflexota; class Dehalococcoidia; order DSGV01; family DSGV01; genus JAJYLG01. Next base: position 13,244 of record JAJYLG010000032.1, on the reverse strand, counting down.
GTGGCATCTTGCCGACGTTGGGCAGCACCAGCCGCAGCCGCTGGCCGGCTGGCACGGTGATGGCGTTCGGGTCGAAGTAGAAGTCGCCCATCGTGACGGTGAGCTCGGCGGTCCCACCCGGCACCGGCGTGACCGTGACGCTCGTCTTCGGCCCGCTGCTCCCGCAGGCGGCCGCCGCGCCGACCGCAACGAGCAGCAGCATGACGGTCGTGACGCGCGGAATCCATCTCACACAGACACCTCCTCGGCCGGAAGCGCCCCGGCCGTCCGCTGCCGGCCGACCGGGCAGCACGCCCTCAACGGGCAGCCGGTGCAGCGCGGGGCCACCCGGCAGAACCGCTTGCCGTGCTCCACCAGGAGCGCGTGCAGCTCGCCGAGCAGTGTGGCGTCGGCAGGAAGCTGCCCCGCGAACCACTCGCGCCAGGCGGCGTCCGCGTCGCCATCGGGCGCCAGTCCGAGCCGGCGCACGATCCGGCGCGCGTACGCGTCGACGACCGGCACCGGCAGGCGCGCGCCGTACAGCATGACGCTCTCGGCCGTCTCGCGGCCGATGCCGCGGCGCGCCAGCAGCCAGGCATGCAGGTGGTGCGGCTCGGCGGCGTAGAGCAGCTCCAGGCTGCCGCCGAAGTCCTCCACCAGGGCGCGGGCGAACCCGGTCAGCCGTTCCGCCTTTTGCCGCGGCAACCCGGCAGGCCGGACCAGCTCGGCGACGGCTGCTGGGTCGGCGGCAGCCAGCGCCGGCGGATCGAGCAGCCCCGCGCCTCGGAGATTGTCGAGCGCGCGTTCCACGCTGGCCCAGGTCGTGTGCTGCACCAGGATCGCGCCGACCGGCAGCGAGAAGCCGCGCCCGCCCGGCCACCACCCCTGCGGGCCGTGGGCGGCGAGCAGCGCCTCGTACAGCCCGCGGGCGTCCGTGAGCCGGTCCACGCCGCTATTGTCCGGGGGCCGCGGCTTCCGCGCTGCTACCGGCGTCACGGGTGTGGCCCGCGATCGACCACGGCGGCAGGGTGACGTCCTGTGGGCAGTCGTAAGGCGGCAGGTGCGGCTTGAGGTCCAGGACCGGCGTGCGGTCCGCGGCGTCGAGCCCGGAGACGCGCAGCGCGTGCCCGCGGACCTCGAGCAGGCGCACGACGCTCAGGCCGAGCGGGTTGGGGCGATGCGGGGAGCGGGTGGCGAAGACGCCCACCAGCGGCAGCGACTGGTCGCCGCGCGGATGGACCTGCGTGCGAGCGCGCAGCTCGTCGCGCACCTCGTGCAGCCAGAAGAGCACGGCGACGTGCGAGTAGCCGTCGAGCCCGGCCAGGCGCGGCGCGTGCTCGGGGTAAAGGACGATCCAGGCCTCGGCGGTCCGGTATGGGCCGCCCACGGTCAGCGGGCTGCGCACCCAGCCGATCGGTCTGACGTCGGGCGGTGAGAGCGGCGGGGGCGGCCGCAGCAGGTCCTCGCCCCGCAGGAGGCCGGCCAGGCGGCGGCGCACGCGCTGCCAGAAGGAGGTCTGGCCGTCGCCGCCGGTCTTTGTCTCCGAGGAGGAGGTCGCCCACGGCTGCGGGCTGGCGGGGTCGTCGTTGGGTGGCTGGTGAGTCAATGCGCAGCCAGTGTCCGTCGCGAGACTACCCTGGTCAACGACCGTTGGTAGGGGCGGGTTTCAAACCCGCCCCTACCGTCGCGGCCCCGTGCGATACACTCCTGCCATCCCCGACGCCGCGCGCGTCGTCGATAGACGTGTCTGATGACCTACGACCCGGAACGGCACGCTCGTCGTTCCATTCGCTTGCAGGGTTACGACTACAGCCGGGCCGGTGCCTACTTCGTAACCCTTTGCGTTCAGGATGGGGACTACCTGTTCGGCGACGTGGTGAATGGCGAAACGTGACTGAACGAGATGGGCGGCATCGTGCTGGCAGTATGGGACGGATTGCCCGTCCACTCCCCGCGTGTGCGATTGGACGCGTTCGTCATCATGCCCAATCACGTGCATGGAGTCATCGTGCTGGCGGACAACGCGGTTGGCGCCGGAGCGGGTTTCAAACCCGTCCCCAGCGCGCCATCAACCCGGACAGATCACAGCCTGTCCGAAATCGTGCGAGCGTTCAAGACGTTTACGGCGCGTCGCATCAACGCACGGCGGAGCACTCGCGGCCGACCCGCCTGGCAGCGCAACTACTACGAGCACGTCATCCGGAGCGAGGAATCGCTCCAGCGAATCCGTAAGTACATCGCCGATAACCCGGCGCGGTGGTCGTTCGACCGAGAGAACCCGCTCGCAGCCAACCCGGAACCGGAGGAGGCATGGCGCACCTCGCGGAAGAGACGGTCCGGCGGGCGGACGCCGAATGCGTGTCCGACGACCTCCACGATGACGAGCAGCCCTTTCAGCTCTTCGCCTTCCAGGCCCGCGAGCGCTCGCAGGACCTCCCGATTGGCCTGGTCCGTGGGCAGCTCGTTGGGGAGCCGCACCCTCACCGCCTGCCTCCCATCGCCTCTTGCCGTACTCTCTCACTCCCGTTGCTCGAACTCCAACCAGCGCCCCGCGGCGGCCGGATGATAGCATGGCGCTAACTGCTCCGCTTCTGGGACGGTGGGTGGCAGGCGAGTGGGGATGATGCAGCGTTTGCTCTGGGCTGGGAGTCCGTCGACCCGGGCCGGCCGTGGCTGAGACCGCCATCATCACGCGGGCGCTGACGAAGCGCTACGGGCGCGTGCTGGCTGCCGACCAGGTGGACCTGGAGGTGCCCGTCGGCGCGGTCTGCGGGTTCATCGGGCCGAACGGCGCGGGTAAGACCACGGTCATCAAGATGCTCGTGGGGCTGACGCCGCCCACTTCGGGCCAGGCCGAGGTGCTGGGGCAGCCCGCCGGCCCGGGAATGCTGGGCGCGCTCTCGTCACTCGGATACCTGAGCCAGGACCCGCGCTTCTACGAGTGGATGACCGGGCGGGAGTTCCTCCGCTACACCGGCAGCCTCTATCCGTGGGCGGAGCGGCCGCTCACGGCGCGGGTCGGGGATGCGCTCGAGCTGGCGGGCATCAGCGATGCGGCCGACCGGCGCGTCGCCAGCTACTCGGGGGGCATGCGGCAACGGCTCGGCGTCGCGCAAGCGTTGATGGGAGAGCCGCGCGCGCTGATCCTCGACGAGCCGGCGGCGTCGCTCGACCCGCTCGGGCGGAGAGATGTGATCGCAATGATGGGCCGGCTGCGCAACCTGGGCGTGACCGTGTTCTACTCGACCCACATCCTCGAGGACGTGGAGCGCGTCGCCGACCACGTGTGCATGATGCGCGCGGGGCGGCTGGTACGGCAGGCGCGGCTGCGCGATCTGCTGCAGCAGGAGGGCAGCGCGGCCGTTCAGGTCGAGGTGCACGGAGACGCGGTCGAGCTCATCCGGCGGGCGGGCACGCTGGACTTCGTCGAGCGGGTGCAGCAAGACCCCTCGCCGGACGGCGTGGCACGGCTGTGGCTGTCGGTCAACGACCCACAGCGGGCGCGGTCCGAGCTGCCGCGGCTGATCGTCGAGTGCGGGCTCGAGCTCCAGCTCTTCCGGGTGGGCGCCGCGTCGCTCGAGCGCGTCTTCCTCGAGGCGCTGGCGGGGGAGATCGACCGCCAGCCCGTGGCCGCGGGGGCGGAGGCGGACCGATGGAGCTGACTCAGAAGCGGGCGCCCCGGCGCGCACCACCCCTGCTCGGCTTTCGGCAGGCGCTGCTCGCCAAGGAGCTGCCGGAATGGCGGCGCACGAAGCGCTTGTGGGTAGCGCTGGGCGTGCAGATGGTCGCGGTCGTGCTGCTGGTGCTGCTCGCGTACCTGCTGGCGGACGCACCGCTGCGGGGCGGGCGCCGGCTGGTGGGAGCGAGCTTCCGCGAGAGCTGGGTCGGTGGCTGGGCGGCCCTCAACAGCTCGGTGAGCCTGGCCGTGGTGGTCGCCGCCACCATGGGCGCGCTGAGCCGGGAGTGGGCCGAGGGGACGGCCGCGTGGGCGTTCACCAAGCCGCTGTCGCGGTCGGCGTTCCTGGGCGCGAAGCTGGTCTCCTACGCATTCTGGACGGCGATGCTGCTGGTGGTGCCCGGCGTGCTCGTCGTGGGCTCTGCTCTCCTGTTGTTCGATGGGTTCCGCCTCCACGACCTGCTGCTCGCCATGCTTCCGCAGTTGTTGCACGCGTGGCTCTTCATGGCCTGCACGTTGGCGGTGAGCGCCTGGTTCGCATCCCAGGCGGTCGTGGGCTTCGTCGGCTTCGGCCTGCTGCTGGGGTCGTTCGTTGCCTCGCCGTTCCTGTTTGCCTGGTCACGCGCCGTGGGTCAGGCGATGCCCGTCAATCTGGCGGGGATCGCGGCGTCGCGCGCCATCGGCCGGACGGCTGTCCACTGGTCGCCGGTGGCCGTCTCGCTGGTGATCATCGTCGTCGCGCTCGTCCTCGCCCAGGTAGGAGTGGCGCGCCGCCGCTTCTGACGCGCAGCGCACGGACAGATGACGGGAGACCGAGGCGCATCGCCCGCTTGACGGCGTTCGGCCGCGCCTGGTGCCCGTCTCCTCGGCGGACGGCGCGGTCCCCGGCGCCGTTGACCCCACCGCCTACGATGAAGAGACAGCCTGCGAGGAGGTCCAGCCATGACAGCTCCGGCCACTCCCACCACCCCCTTGGAGCGGGTGGTGGTGGACCGCTACACGGACATCGTGGGGCCCAGCAACGAGATGCTCGGTCCGGTCAAGGACGGCGGGCGGATCGAGTTCCTCACCGTGCCCGGCTGCTGGGGTCCGATGATCACGCCGGCGATCCGCAGCGGGCACGAGGTGACGCTGCCGGTGCGGGTGCAAGGGGCGAAGGCCGGCGACGCGGTCGCCCTGCACGTCGAGCGGGTCGAGCAGGTCTCGCGCGCCACCACCTCGGGCACCCATACCGGTTGGGACGGACGCTACCTCAGCGACCCGTTCGTGGCGGGCATCTGCCCGACCTGCCGCGACGCCGGCCGCCACTTCCTCTATCCCGACACCTACCTCGACGGACTCGGCGAGAGCGCCGTGCGCTGCCGGACCTGCCACAGCGAGGTGATCCCGTTCCACATGGTCGAGGGCTACACGATGGTCTTCGACGACACGAAGACGCTGGGCGTGACCGTCACGCCCGAGCGCGCGCAGGAGATCGGACGTGACGGCCGCGCCTGGGTCGGGCTGACCGAGCACAGCCGCCAGCACCCGATCGTGGCGCTGGCCAAGGCCGACCTCGTGGGCGTCATGACCCGCTGCCGGATCTCGGTTGGCAACCTCGGCTCCATCCCAGCCATCGACCTGCCGAGCTCGCATAACTGTGGCGACTTCGGCGCGTTCCTGGTTGGGGCTGAGCACGAGTTCGCCGTGACCGAGGAGCAGCTCGAGCTGCGCACCGACGTCCACATGGACGTCGATTCCGTTCGCGAAGGCAGCATCGTGATCGTGCCGGCGAAGGTCGACGGGGCCGGGATCTACGCGGGCGATGTTCACGCCATGATCGGCGACGGGGAGGTGGCCGTGCACACCACGGACATCGGCGCCCGCGTCGTCGTGCGAGTCGAGGTGATCAAGGGGCTGGCGCTGGACGGCCCGGTCCTCTTGCCGCCCGCCGAGGACCTGCCGTTCCTCGCCCGGCCGTTCACGGCCGAGGAGGTGGCTCGCGGCCGTGCGCTGGCCGACGCCAACAGAACGAGGCTGGAGGGCCCCGTCCTGCCGGTCCAGGTGCTCGGCTCGGGCGCGTTCATCAACGCGGCGGTCGACAACGGCGTGACGCGGGCGGCGGCGCTGCTGGGGATGACGACCGACGAGGTGAAGAACCGGGCCACCATCTCGGGCGCGGTCGAGATCGGACGCCTGCCGGGCTTCGTCCAGATCAACCTGCTGGCGCCGCGCGCCCGCCTGGAGCGGCTGGGCATCGGCCACCTGGTCGAGGCGCAGTACGGCCGACCGGCGGGCTGGTGACGGCGCGGGTCGAGGTCACGCTCAAGGGCGCGCTGGCCGGCCGGCTGCCCGCCGGCCGCGCGACCGTGGAAGTCGAGGACGGCGCGAGCGCGGACGCGCTGCTGGCGGCCCTGGGCCTGCCTGCCGCGACCCGGTCGTGCGGCGGGCGGGCTCAGCCTTCCCAGCGGCGCAGCGCCAGCACGGCGTTCTGTCCGCCGAAGCCGAAGCTCTCCTTCAGCGCCACGCGCGGCTCGACCCGGCGCGCCCGGTTGGGCACGTAGTCCAGGTCGCACTCCGGGTCGGGGTTGTCCAGGTTGACGGTCGGGTGCACCCAGCCAGTGCGCAGCGCCTGCACCGTGGCCACCAGCTCCAGCGCGCCCGACGCGCCCAGCGCGTGCCCGATCATCGACTTGGTCGAGCTGACCGGCACGCGGTAGGCGTGCTCGCCGAGCGCCGCCTTGATCGCCTTGGTCTCCGAGACGTCGTTGAGCGGCGTGGAGGTGCCGTGCGCGTTGATGTAGTCTACCTCCTCCGGTCCCAGGCCGGCGTCCTGGAGCGCGAGGCGGATCGCGCGCCCGGCGCCCTCGCCATCGGCGCAAGGCGCGACCAGGTGATAGGCGTCGGCGGTGACGGCGAAGCCGATCAGCTCGGCCAGCGGCGTGGCGCCGCGCGCCAGCGCGTGGTCCAGCCGCTCGACGATGAAGCAGGCCGCGCCTTCGCCCGGCACGAAGCCGTCACGGTCGCGGTCGAACGGCCGGCTGGCGCGCTGCGGCGCGTCGTTGCGGGTGCTGAGCGCGCGCATGACGGAGAACGCGGCCAGCCCCAGCTCGCTGATCCCGGCCTCCGTGCCGCCCGTGACCACCGCGTCGGCGCGGCCGTCGCGCACCAGCCGAAAGGCCTCGCCCACCGCCTGCGTGGCGGCGGCGCAGGCGGTGACGACCGTGCCGTTGTAACCCTTGAGGCCGAACTGCAGCGCCACCTGGGCGGCGGCCATGTTCGGCAGGCTCTTGGGCATGAAGAACGGGTCGATGCGCATCCCGCCCTTCTCGACGATGACGCGCATCGCCTGGTCGATGTCGGGGTAGCCGCCGTTGCCGTTGCCCAGCAGCACGGCCAGCCGCTCGCGCTCCGCGTGCGCCGGGTCCACGCCGGCGTCGGCCAGCGCCTGGCCGGCCGCGGCGACGGCGAACTGGCTGAAGCGCGCCATCCGCCGTGCTTCCTTGCGGTCGATGTGGCGCTCCGGCTGCCAGTCGCGCACCTCGGCGGCGATCCTGCAGGGGTAGCTGGCCGGGTCGGCCAGTGTCATCGGCCCCACGCCGCTGCGGCCGGCGACGACCGCCTCCCAAAACGTCTCGACGTTCTCCCCCAGCGGTGAGATGACCCCCATGCCGGTGATGACTACGCGGGTCTCGTCGCGATTCCCCATTCGGCCCTTTCTCCCGGTCGGCCGGCCGCCCCCGCGGGCGCACCGGCGGGCAAGCTGGATTCTCTCATACCGGGACGAGGTCTGGCAGGATGCCCAGCACGGCCTCCCGCGCCTCGGCGGCCGTGAACAGCGAGCCGCAGACCAGCACGACTCCATCCACGACCGCGGCCGCGGCCAGCGCCGCCTGCAGTCCGGCTTCCACGCTCGGGTACCAGGGCGTCCTTCCGGGAAGGACCGTGCGGCAGGCCGCGGCCAGCTCCTCGGCCGGGAGCGCTCGCGGCAGGCGCGGCGCCACCGCGTACACCTGCGGGTCGAGCGCGGCGAGCCGGCCGGCGATTCCGGCCACATCCTTATCGCGCATCACGCCCAGCACCAGGTGTACCGGCCGGCCGGGGAGCACCTCGGCCACCGTCTCGGCCACGCGCCGCGCGCTGTCCGCGTTGTGCGCGCCGTCCACCAGCAGCCATCCGCTGGCGGCGGACCGGCGCAGGGCCTCGAGCCGTCCCGGCCAGCGCACCCCCGCCAGCCCGCGCGCCACCAGCTCCGGCCGCAGCGCCTCGCCCAGCGCCAGCTCGCAGATGCGCACGGCGGTGGCCGCGTTCTCCACCTGGTGGCGGCCGAGCAGCGGGAGCGGTAGCCGATAGCGGCCGGCCGGCGTCTGCAGGGTGAAGCGGGAGCCGTCGATGGTGAGCGACTCGATGCGCAGGCGGCACTCCTTTGTCACGGCGTGCAGCGGACAGCCCAGGCGCGCCGCCTCCTCGGCCACCCGCTCCGCGGCCGCCGGCCGCTGGGGCGCAAGCACGCAGGACACGCCCGGCCGCAGGATGCCGGCCTTCTCGCCGGCGATCTGCTCCAGCCGGTCGCCCAGGATCTGCGTGTGCTCCAGCGAGAGCGGGGTGATGGCGCAGACCTCCTTCGCGTCGAGGACGTTGGTGGCGTCCAGCCGACCGCCGAGGCCGACCTCCACCACCTGCCAGTCACAGGCCGCGCGCCGGAACTCGAGGAAGCCCATCACCGTGAGCACCTCAAAGAAGGTGAGCCGCTCGCCCGGGCCGGCCGCCGCCGTCGCCACTGGCCAGGCCTCGTCCACCAGCGCGGCGAAGCGCTCTTCGCTCACCTTCTCGCCGTCGACGGCGATGCGCTCGCGGAAGGTGTGCAGGTGGGGGCTGGTGAACAGGCCGGCGTGCAGGCCGTGGGCTCGCAAGATGGCGGCGGTCATCGCCGCGGTCGAGCCCTTGCCCTTGCTGCCGGCGACGTGCACCGTATGGCGCCCGCGTTCAGGCGAGCCGAGCGCGCGCAGCACGGAGCGCACGCGTTCCAGCTTCAGCTCGTCGCGACGCATGCGGTCGCGCGCGAAGCCGGTGCTGTCGTAGTTCACGAGCCCGTGGATGCGGGCCAGCGCGTCGCGATACTCCATCGCCCGCCCATGATAGCGGGCGGGGAACGGCTGGGGTACGCTCCGGGAGATGCTGCTGTTCGTGGCCACCGCGAACCCGGGGAAGCTGCGCGAGTACGCGGCACTCTTCGAGGGCTCGCCCTTCGACCTGGTGGGCGCGCGCGAGCTGGATATCACCCTCGACGTCTCCGAGACGGACGACTCGTACCGCGCCAACGCGCGTGCCAAGGCGCTGGCCGGCCGCGAGGCCTCGGGTCTGCTGACGGTCGCCGACGACTCGGGGATCGAGGTCGATGCGCTCGCCGGCACGCCCGGTCCGCGCAGCGCACGTTTCGCGGGCCCGGGTGCGCGTGACGCCGACAACCTGCGCCGGTTGCTGACGGAGCTGGAGGGCATACCACCCGAGCGGCGCGCCGCGCGCTTCCGCTGCCTGCTGGTGGCCGCGCTACCGGACGGCCGCGAGGCGTGGGCCGAGGGGGTCTGGGAGGGGCGCATCGCCGAGCGCCCCGCCGGCGACGACGGCTTCGGCTACGACCCCGTTTTCATCGACCCGGAGCTGGGGCTGACGGCGGCGCAAATGCCGGCCGAGGAGAAGAACCGCCGCAGCCACCGCGCCCGCGCCGCGCGGGCGCTGCTGCCCCGCCTGCTGGCGCTGCTGGCGCGCTCGCCCGGTTTCCGGTAGCGGTGGCGCGCCTCGTGTCAGCCCAGGGCCTGGCGCAGCGCGGCGGCCGCCTCTTCGATCGCGCGCCGGCCGGCGTCGAGGACCCCGGCCATGCGGAAGAACCCGTGGATCAGGCCATCGTAGCGCCGCACTACGGCCGGCACGCCCGCTTCCCGCAGCCGGCGCGCGTACGCCTCGCCCTCGTCGCGCAGCGGGTCGAACTCGGCCGTGATCACGAACGCCGGCGGCAGGCCGTGGAGGTCCTCGGCTCGCAGCGGCGAGGCGTGGGGGTCGCGCCCGTCCTCCGGCGTCCCCAGGTATTGCTCCCAGAACCACTGCATCGTCCGCCGCGTGAGCTGGTAGCCGGTCGCGTTCTGCCGGTAGGACGCGGTGGTGAAGTCGTGGTCGATGACGGGGTAGATGAGGAGTTGGAACGCGGGCGCCGGGCCGCCCCCCGCCTCCGCGGGGGCAGGCTCGTCGCGGGCCATCAGCGGCACGACCGCCGCCAGGTTGCCGCCCGCGCTGTCGCCGGCGACGGCGATGCGCGTCGGGTCGATGCCGAGCGAGTCGGCGTGCGCGGCCGTCCAGCGAAAGGCGGCGAAGGCGTCCTCGACCGCGGCGGGGAACTTGTGCTCCGGCGCCAGGCGGTAGCCGACGGACACCGCGACGCAGCGCGCGCGGTGGACGAGCGCGCGGACGGGCGAGTCGTGCGTGTCGAGGTCGCCGATGACCCAGCCGCCGCCGTGGTAGTAGACCAGGCCGGGAAAAGGCGGGCGGCCGTCGGGCCGGTACACGCGGACGGGGATCTCGCCGCCGGGGCCGGGGATGGTCCGGTGCTCGACGCGGGCGACCGGCTCGGGTGGGCCGGCCAGGTCCTTGAGCTCGAGGAAGGCCCGGCGCGCCTCGGCAGGCGACATGCGCTCGTACGGCGGCCGGCCGGAGGCGGCGGCCTCAGCGAGCAGCGCTTGCACCTGTGGGTCCAGCGGCATGATGTCTCCCTCCCGCTGCGATTCGGCGCGATCGTAGCACGGTACCGCGGCGCCGACGCCGCGCCCGCGCGTGTCGCGAGCGGGATGCGTCCCGCTCTCACGACCGCCGAGACACGGGGGGTGCGCGACAGGCGACGACTCGACGCCGCGGATTGCCAGCGGTGTCGCAGGGAAGGTAGGGTGGGGCAAGATCGAGCGTGGACCTGCTGCTCAAGTGCTTGATGCCTCGCAACGCACACGCGACCCGCCCCGCGCGGACGCGCAGGCAGGCGCACGCAGGCCCGTCATGAGCGATGCCGTGCGCGCGGGCGACGTGTGGAAGCGGTTCGGGGCCCTCGAGGTCCTGCGTGGCGTCAATCTGACCGTGCCCGCCGGGATCACTTACGGGCTGCTGGGGCCGTCGGGCTCGGGCAAGACGACGCTGATCCGCGTCTTGCTTGGCCTGAGCAGGCCGGACCGGGGCGCTGTCACCGTCCTCGGCCGCGCCATCCCCGATCGCGCCATCCTCCAGCACATCGGCTACATGCCGCAGCTACCGGCCCTCTACTACGACCTGACCGCCCGCGAGAACATCGCGTTCTTCGCTCGGACCTACGGCCTCACCGACCGCCGTCCGGTGGACGAGGTGCTGGAGCTGGTCCAGCTCGCCGGCCGCGCCGACAGCCCGCTCCGCACCTTCAGCGGCGGCATGCTGCAGCGCACGTCGCTGGCCTGCGCCCTGGTCCACCGGCCACGACTCCTGTTCCTCGACGAGCCGACCGTCGGCCTGGACCCGCTGCTGCGCGCCACGTTCTGGGGCCACTTCCGTCGCCTGAACGAGACGGGCGTCACCATCATGCTGACCAGCCACATGATGGAGGAAGCGGAGCAGGCCGACCGCCTGGGCATCCTGCGCGGCGGCGCCTTCCTGGCGGAAGGCACGCCCGAGGAGCTGTGCCGGCGCGTCGGCGCCGCGAACCTGAAGTCCGTCTACCTCACGCTTGCGGAGACGCAGGGTGAACCGAACTAGGACGTGGGCCGTGAGCGTCCGGGTGGTCCAGCAGTTCCGCCGCGACCCGCGGACGCTGGCCCTGCTCCTCGTGGTGCCGGTGGTCGTCCTCGCGCTGATCGGATACCTGCTGCGCCACCAGCAGCCGGACCGTCGCATCGCCGTGGCGAGCCCCGTCACGGACGCCGCCCTGGCCTCACGCTTCGCCGACGCCCTCTGCGCCACGGGCCGCGCGCAGGTAACGGTCATGAGCGCGGACGAGGCCCTCGAGCGGGTGCGGAGCAGCGACGTGCAGGCGGCCGTCGTTGTGAGCGGCGTCCCGCCCAACGTGCAGGCTCGCGTGGTCCTCGAAGGCACCGACCCGGCAACCGCTGGCGCTGCTCGGCCTGGGCGGCGCGCCCAGCGGCCTCACTCCGCCGCACGTCGACATCACCTACGTGCACGGCGGGCCGCGCTACGACGCCCTCGACTTCTTCGCGCCGGCGATGGTCGGCTACTTCGCCTTCTTCTTCGTCTTTCTGCTGACGGCCGTGGCCTTCCTGCGCGAGCGAGTCGCCGGGACCCTGGAGCGGCTGATGGCAGCTCCCCTGCGTCGTTCTGAGCTGGTCGTCGGCTACATGGCAGGGTTCGGGCTGTTCGCCCTGCTCCAGGCCGTGGCGGTCATCCTCGTAGCCGTCCTCGGCCTACGCGTTCACTACCACGGCGCGCTGCTCAGCGTCTTCGTGCTGGTGCTGGCCCTCGCCCTGGTGGCGGTCAACCTCGGGATCTTCCTCTCGACCTTCGCCCGCACCGAGCTCCAGGCCGTCCAGTTCATCCCCATCGTCATCCTCCCGCAGGGATTGCTCTGCGGCGTCATCTGGCCGCTGTCGTCCCTGCCCGACTGGCTCCGACCTGCCGCCTACGCGCTGCCGCTGACCTACGGCGTCGGCGCCCTGCGCGATGTGATGCTGAAAGGGCAGGGTTTGCTCACCACGTCCGTGCGCCTCGATCTCCTCGCCGTGCTCGCGTTCGCCGCCCTGTTCGCCGCGCTGGCCGTGGGCACCATCCGCCGCCAGGGCGCCTGATGCGGCAACACGGAGCGCGGCGCCCGGCCCCCGCCTTCGTGCGGCGGCAGGCTCGGCCTACCTGAAGTCCGCCTTCACGTAGAGCTGCAGCTCGCCCGAGCCGACCGCGCCCTGAACGGGCACCGTCACGCGGAAGAGGTGCGGCCCCTCCATGCCGGGATGCATCATCATGCTCAGCGAGACCGTTGTGTCCGCCCCGGGCTGGATGGTCGTGGCACCCACGACCGGCTCGGGCGGTCAGCAGCCCTCCAGGACTTCGATACGCGCTCGGCCCAGCGTGGCCGGCGCCGCCCCGACGTTCTGCAGCCGGAACGCATGCTTCACCGTCGTGTTGAGTGGCACGCGGCCCAGGTCGACCGAGGGATCGAGCGCCTGGACGCCCGCCGCTACGGCCGTGCCCGACGCGGCCGGCGACGGGGCAGCCGTTCCCGCCGTGCCACGCGGGCGTGCCACGACGAAGAGCCAGGCGGCGGCGCCGACGACGGCGACCAGGGACACGCCGAGCAACAGGCGTGAGAGGAACCACGAGCGGGATGTCGGTCTTGTCTTCCGCTTGGCCATGGGGGCCTCCTTTCAGGGCGTGTTGGTAGGCGCGCCGAAGCGGCCGAAGTTCGCGTCGATGAACGCGCGGATCGCGGAGGTGTCTTGGCCCTCGCCCTGCAGGCGGCGCGCCTCGACCGCCTCGCGCTCGCAGATGCCACAGGTCGCCGCGTGCGCGTCGTATCCGCCCGTGGGGATGAGGAAGCAGTCCTGCAGGCTGCGGTGTCCCTGGGAGGCGCCGCAACCGCAGTAGCACGGCAGGC
>JAJYLG010000031.1 GCA_021787985.1 Chloroflexota bacterium | reverse complement strand
GGCATCGCCGCCCCCGCCCAGCAGATGGCCGCCGGTGCGCGCACCGTCGTCGAGGCCCTCGAGCGGGTGACGACCGTCGTCACGGAGAACACCGCCGCCACCCAGCACATGGCCGCGAACGCTGCCCAGGTCACTTCCGCCGTCGACTCCATCGCCGCCGTCTCCCAGCAGCAGAGCGCCGCCGCCGAGGAGGTGAGCGCGAGCGCCGAGGAGATGGCAGCACAGGTCGAGCAGATCTCGGCCCAGGCGCAACAGCTCGCAACTACCGGCGAGCAGCTCAACCAGCTCGTCGCCCGCTTTGCCATCGACGCGAGCGTGCCCCAGGCCCGTGCCTTGCCTCCGCACGCGGTCCTGCGACGCGTGGCCTGAGCGACGTCACGCGCGGCCTGCCCCGACGGATCTTGTCGCCGCTGGGGCCGGCCGTAGCTCACCAGGGGTGCCGTCCGCATGCACATCCGACACGGGACGTCGGTGTTGCTCGCCACCATCGGGGCCGCGGCCGCGGTCGGTTTCGCGTTCGCAGCCCACGCGCGGCCGGCCCCGGCCGGCGCTCCCGCCACGACGAGCCCCGCTTTCGCCACGGCGGCGCCCTCCCAGGAGGCGTACGTGGTCGTGCCGGGCGCGTTCGTTCCCGACGCGGCCGTCACGGCGCGTGTCCACGACCTGCTCGGCGCCGGCAGCGCGCAGGGCCTCAACCCACACGCCTTCATCAAGCTCGGCGATAGCATCAGCGCCGACTGCGACACCTACTGCGGGCTGGCACGCGCCGCCTGGTCCGGCTACGACGCGTACCGCGACGGAGTGCGCTGGTTCTGCAGCGAGCCCTTCGATAGCTGCTCACACCGCTCGGCCGCGACGGTCCCCGGCGGCGGCGTGACCTTCCCCTTCCTGCCGCGAGCATGCCGCCTGCCCGACTGCCGTCCCGGCGAGACGCCATTGGACCATGAGCAGCGCGTGGCGAAGCCGGCGTTCGCGCTGATCGAGTACGGCACCAACGACTGGTACTGGTGCGACCTGCAACTCGCCTGCTTCCGCCGCGGCATGCTGCGCCTGGTATCCGCGCTCGAAGCGCGCCACGTCGTGCCTGTCCTGATCACGGTGCCGGGGAGCCCGGCGGTGGAGGAGCACGACCGCTGGGCGAGCGAAGTCAACGAAGAGATCCGCCGCATCGCGGCCGAACGCCGCCTGCCGCTGATCGACCTGTCGGTGGCGCTCCGTTCGACCACCGGCCCACGCACCGCGTACTTGCCTGACGGCACCCACCTGACGACCTGCGGCCGCGGCCCCTCCGTCTTCACGCTCGACTGCCTGCGCGCCGGGAACAACGTGCGCGACCTGGTGATCGCCGCGAGCCTGGCGAATCTCGCTCGACTCGCGTCCGGCCGCCTGCCCTAGGCGCACGGCGGCCTTTGCTCTTGCGGCCAGCGGCCGAACCTCAAGTGGGGGCGCCCCGCCCAGGGAAGCAGCTTGGGCCCCACGCGGGGCGGGGCCGCCCTCGCCAGCTCGCGGGGGCAGGCCCCCGCCAGCCGCTGACAACCGCAGGACGGTGCATCATGCCGACGACACTCCGCCGCGCCGGGCGCGTTCCGCTGGCGCTCCTGGCCACTGCCCTCGTCGGCCTGACGGCGGCTGCCGCGCTCGCCACCATGCGACCGAGCGCCACCGCGGCGGCGCCCGCTGGACCGACACCCACGCCCACCCCGACCCCAATGGCCGCCCCGCCGCTCATCTCCGCCGCCGCCGTCGGGCCCTCCTGGATGCCTTCGGGCACCATCTTCACCTATCAGCTCGTCGTCCAGAACACCGGCGGCGACAGCGCGGTCACCGTCGAGGGACAGCTCGACGCGGCGCTGGAAGTGGAGGCGGTCAGCGGCGCCGACGCGGCGGCCTCCTGCTCCTCCCTGCCGTGCACCTTCACCCTACCGGGCGCAAGCGCGGCCGCGGTGGCCGTGACCACCTGGGCTCCCCCCGGCCCGTGCGGCACGCTCCAGGTGACCTTCATCGTGTCCGTGCCCGGCCAAGACCCGGTGGTCTCCAACACCGTCAGCACCCGACTCACGCCGTGTGCGTCCGACGGCCCCACCACCTCGCCGCCAGCGCTCGACCCGGGACCGGGACAGCCTCTGCTGCGGCGCATCGACCGCGACCGCACGCGGCGCTGCATCCCCGAGCGGCCCGACACCCAGCCCGAGTGCGACCCGATGCGCGCCGCCCTCTGGTACAACGCCCGCGGCGAGCTGACCGGCGTGCTGCACTGGTTCGGCGTCGCGCAACCGACGCCCGCCGACATCCTGCTGGCGTACATCCGCATCCACGCCGCCGCCGGCGACCTGGACGTGGTCGCGCAAGTGTCGCAGCAGCAGGGCTGGCCGAACTTGCGCGCCGTCGCCGTGGGCATTGCAGCGGACGTGACGCGCGAGTACGTCGAGCTGCAGAACGTGGGTGGAGCGCCGGCCCCGCTCGAAGGCCTGCAGCTCCGCTCACCGGACGGGAGCAACACGTTCACCTTCGCCCGTGGGGCGCTGCAGCCCGGCCAATCGTGCCTGGTGTGGAGCCAGCCGCTCGGCCAGCCGCTCGCCTGTCCGGGATCCTGGGCCAGCCTCAACGGCGCGCCGATCTGGCCTGCCGCCGGCGCCTGGATCATGCAGTACTACCCGCCGCTGGGGACGTTCACCGACCGCTGGTACTACCACCCGTAGCCCGGCGCCGGCTGGTCCGACAAGGCGCGAATGGTTGCACCAGCCTGACACGCTGTCTACTCTCGCAGTATGGCGCGACCACTGGATGGCATTCGCGTTCTTGACCTTTCGCAGATGTGGGCCGCACCCGGCGCAGCGATGTACCTGGCCGACCAGGGCGCGGACGTCGTCAAGATCGAGCCGCTGACCGGGGACGACTCGCGCTACACCCTCACCGCGGCGCCGATCCGCGACGGCCAGAGCCGCGCCTACCTGGCGGTGAACCGCAACAAGCGCGGCATCGCCCTCGATCTCCGCCAGGAAGCCGGCCAGGCGGTGATCCACCGCCTCGTGCCTCGCTTCGACGTCGTGCTGGTCAACTTTCGCCCCGGTGTGGCCGACCGGCTGCGCGTGGACTACGAGACGTTGCGACGCATCAACCCACGCCTCATCTACGTGCACCTGACCGCGTACGGCAGCCGTGGACCGTACGCGGACAAGCCCGGTTATGACCTCATCATCCAAGCGCTGAGCGGCATCCTCGGCCGCCGGCGGATGCCCGACGGCATGCCCATCGCCTCCGGCGTGTGGGTGGCGGATTGCTCCGCGCCGATGGTGCTGGCCTACGGCATCACCCTCGCCCTGCTGATGCGCGAGCGCAGCGGCCGGGGACAGATGGTCGACGGCTCGCTGCTCATGGCCAGCCTGGCCATGCAGTCCGTCGACGCGGTACGCGTGACATCCGCCCAGGAGGACGGACGCGACTACTCGCGCCAGGCGATGTACGCGCCCTACCGTTGCGCCGACGACCAGTGGCTGGTCATCGTCATCATTCAGGACCGCCAGTGGCAACGGCTGTGCGAGGCATTGGAGCTGGAGCACCTGGCCGCCGACCCGCGCTTCGACGCGCCACTGAAGCGTGCCCAGGAGTCGGACTCCATCTACGAGATCCTCGCGGCCGCGTTCGCCACGAGGCCGCGCGCGGAGTGGCTCGCGACCTTGCTGGCGCACGATGTCCCGGCGGCCCCGGTGCTGGGGCGCGCCGAGATCTTCGATCACGAGCAGTTCCTCGCCAACGACATGCTCGTGACCGTGGATGACCCGTGGGCCGGCTCGACCACCATGATGGCCGCTCCGGTGCGCCTCTCGGACGCCGACCCGCCATGCTACCGGCCGGCTCCCACACTCGGGCGCGACACGAGGGAGGTCCTCGCGGAAGCAGGCTTCTCCACCGACGAGATCGGGGAGCTGGCGGCGCAGAAGGTGATCGCCGTCGGCTGACCCAACACATGCAGGAGGAAGAGATGAACGTGAAGGGACGATCCCGAACGGCAATGGCGCTCGTGCTCGCCGTGCTGACCGTCGTGGCGGCGGCCTGTGGCGGCGGCAAGTCCTCGAGCCCCACTCCCCAGGCCGGCACCCCCGGCGCCGGCGGCACGGCCACCACGGCCGCGCCCAAAGGTACCGTCAAGATCGGCATGATCCTCGCCATGACCGGCGCCGGCTCGTTTTACGGCAAGGTCATGAGCCAGGGCGCACAGCTCGCCGTCGACCAGATCAACGCGGCCGGTGGCGCGGCCGGCTACAAGCTGCAGCTCGTCATCGAGGACCACAAGAGCGGCAACGCCGACGCGGCGGTGACCGGCGCGCGCAAGCTCATCAGCCAGGACCACGTCGCCGCCATCCTCTCCAGCTACAGCGCGCCCACGCTGGCGGTGCAGCCGATCGCCGCTGACAACAGCATGCTCGTCTTCAACGGTGGGGCGGTGAGTCCCGCATTGCTCAACAAGAAGAACCTCTACAACACGCGCGCGCTGGGCAACCAGCTCGCGCCCCAGGTGCTGACCTACATCTTCGGCCAGGCGACGGGCCACAAGCTCGCCACCATCCACTGGAACGACATCGCCGGCCAGAGCGTCCAGCAAGACGTCAAGAAGTTCTGGGAGGGCAAGGGCGGCCAGGTCGTCGACGACGAGCCGTATAAGTCCGGCACAACGAACTACAGCGCCGAGCTCGCCCGCATCAAAGCGGCCAACCCTGACATCATCGGCATCTGGTCCTGGGGCACCGACGTCGGCTACATCGTCAAGCAGGCCCGCCAGCTCGGCATCAACGCCAAGATCGTCGGCGTCGAGTGGACCGCGGACGATGCGAAGATCGCCGGCGCCGACGCGCAGGGCACGATCGTCGCGCTCGACACGTTCGACCCCTCGCTCAGCCCGGCGGCGCAGAAGTTCGCCGACGCGTACAAGGCCAAGTACAACGAGCCGGCCGAGTTCTACGCGGCGAACTACTACGACCTGGTCTACGTGGTGAAGACCCTGGTCGAGCAGGCGGCCAAGGACGGCAAGGACCCGACTCAGCCTGCCTCGCTGACGGGCGCCTTCCCGCAGGTGAAGAGCTTCCCGACGGTGTACGGCGCGGAGCTCAAGTTCCAGAGAGACGGTTCGGCGGTGAAGCCGTCCGCCATCTACGCGGTGCAGACCGACGGCTCGCTCAAGAAGCTCACCTCGGCCGGCGGCCAGTAGCGACGGACTGACGCGCCGCCGGATGGACCTGTTCTGGCAGCTCACCGTCACCGGCCTGCTCACCGGCGTGGTCTACGCCCTCCTGGGCGTGAGCTGGGGGCTTATCTACGGGACGACGCGGACGTTCCACTTCGCGCACGGCCTGGCATACGCCTGCGCGGCGTATGCCGCCGTGGCCGCCACCCAGCACCTAGCCGGCAACCTGGTCGTCGGCATCGTCGCCGGGGTCCTCGGCGCGATGGTCGTCGGCCTGGCCTGTGAGCTGCTCGTCTACGCGCCACTCCGGCGGCGCGCCACGCTGCAGTTGGGCATCTTCCTCGCCTCGCTCGGCATCTTGATTGCCGGGCAGAGCTTCCTGCAGATCGGGTTCGGCCCGGACGCCCAGACGCTGAAGGTGCCGTCCCTCGGCATCCAGATCTGGGGACCGGTAGCCGCCAGCCGCCCGCTGCTCCTCTCTTCGGGCATCGCGGCGCTGCTCGTGCTCGCCCTGGCGCTCTTCCTCCAGCGCACGCGCCTCGGCCGCGAGATCCGCGCCACCGCGAGGAACTACGACCTCGCCGAGCTGGTCGGCATTCGCTCGCCGCAGGTCTACGCGCTGACCTTCGCCATCGGCTCGGCGATGATCGGTCCGGCGGCCGTCCTGTTCGCGCTCGACAACGTGGCCACGCCGCAGATGGGCGTCTCGGCGGTGCTCTACGCCTTCATCGCCGTCTTCCTGGGCGGCCTGGAGAGCCTCTGGGGCGCGGTCATCGGCGGCATCGCGCTGGGGCTCATCGCCCAGTGGAGCTCACTCTGGCTACCCGCGTACTGGCAGACCACCGCCGCGTTCGCCCTCTTCTTCCTGGTGCTGGTCCTGCGGCCCGCCGGCATCCTCGGCCGGGTGGCCCGGTAGCGCCATGGACTACTGGCTGCACATCGGCAACCTGATCTGCATCTTCGGAGTGCTGGCCATCTCCCTCAACTTCGTGATGGGCTTCGCCGGGCTCCTGTCCCTCGGGCAGGCGGCCTTCTTCGGCTTCGGCGCGTACGGCGTCGCGATCCTGATGACGAAAGAAGGCTGGAGCTTCTGGCCCGCCTCGCTGGTGGCGATGTGCATCGCCCTCGCGCTCGGCGCGCTGCTCGCCGTCCCCGCCCTGCGCGTGCGTGACGAGTACCTGATCGTCCTGACGCTCGCCTTTCAGTTCGTGGTCAGCGGCCTGCTCAACAACCTCAACGGCCTCACGAATGGAACCACCGGCATCTACGGCATCCCCCACCCGACGATCCTCGGCCACCGGCTGCTGCAGCCGGGCGACTACTTCCCGTACTCGGTCGTCCTGTTGGTGCTCGTGCTGCTGCTGGCGACCTGGCTTTCTCGCTCGCCCTTCGGCCTGGCATTGCGCACCATACGCGAGGACGAGACGGCCGCGCGCGCCGTCGGCAAGAACATCCTCGTGCTCAAGCTCGAGGCGTTCGCTGCCGCCGCCGCCGTGGCCGCCATCGCGGGCGCGTGGTATGCCGGCTACTCCAGCTTCATCAGCCCCGACTCGTTCAACCTGGACCAGTCCATCGCCATCGTCGCCATGGTCGCGCTCGGCGGGCTGGGGAACCCCGTCGGTCCGGCGGTCGGCGCCGGAGCCATCATCCTGCTGCCGGAGTTCCTCCGGCGGCTCAGCATCAGCGAGCAGACCGCCGCCCCCCTGCGCGAGGCGGTCTACGGCATGGCGCTGGCCGCCGCCATGGCGTTCCGGCCGACCGGCGCCATCGGCGAAGGCTTCTCGCTCCGCGGGCGGCGGCGCGCCGCCTCGGCCCAGGCCGACGCCCGGACCTCCGCGCCGGCGTCGCCCGCCGCGGCCGGGCCGCCCGCCCTGCTGCTGACCGGGCAGGGAGTGAGCAAGCACTTCGGCGGAGTCCGCGCCGTGGACCGCGTGGAGATCGAGGTGCACCCGGGGCGTGTGCTGGGGCTCGTCGGGCCCAACGGCGCCGGCAAGACGACCCTGTTCAACCTGCTGGCTGGCGCGCTGCGCGTCGACGAGGGGCTCATCCGGCTCGGCGAACGCGAGATCACGCGCACGCCCGTGCACCGGCGCGTCTCGCTCGGCGTGGCGCGCACGTTCCAGGACGTGCGCCTCTTCTCCAACCTGACCGCGCTCCAGAACGTGGCGGTGGCGTTGCCCCGACCGTTCGGCGAGCACATGCATCAGCTCGCCCTGATCCCTGCCGTCCTGCGCGACCAACGCGCACGCGAGACCGAAGCGCGACGGATCCTGGGGGCGATCGGCCTCGGGCATGCGGCCGACGTGGCCGCGCACGAGCTGTCGTACGCCGAGCAGAAACTGCTCTCCCTGGCGCGGCTGCTCGCCACGCGCGCCCGCGTCCTGCTGCTGGACGAGCCGGGGTCCGGCCTGGACGAGCACAGCGCGCGACTGCTGTACGACGAGGTCCGCCGGCAGGGCGAGGCCGGCTGCACGGTGTGTGTGGTCGAGCACAACATGGACGCCATCCTGTCGGTGGCGGATGAGGCGGTCTTCATGGACCAGGGGCGGATCGTCGCTCGCGGCACACCGCGCGAGCTGATCGGTCGCCCCGAGCTGGCGGAGATCTACTTCGGGACGCGGTAGCGGGCGGGAGACGATGGCGGAGCTCATGGTCGGTCAACTGGTCGCCGGGTACGGGCGGCGCGAAGTGTTGCGGGGGATCGACCTGCAGGTCCACCCGGGGGGCGTGACGGCGCTCTTTGGCCACAACGGCGCCGGCAAGAGCACGCTCTTGCGCTGCTTGGCCGGGCTGGTGCACGCGAGGGCGGGGCAAGCCCGGCTCGATGATCAGGACATCCTGGGCTGGCCGGCCTGGCGCCGCCGTCAACACGGCCTGGTGCTCGTCCCCCAGCAGAGCGCCGTCTTCCCTGGGCTTACCGTCGGCGAGAACCTCGAGCTCGGCGCCCGCGGGCTCGAACACGGCGAGCTGGAGCGGCGTATGGCGCGGGTCTTTGCCACCTTTCCCGCTCTCGCCGATCGCCTGCGGCAGCTGGCGGACTCGCTCAGCGGCGGCCAGCAGCGCATGCTGGCCGTGGGCATCGCACTGATGGGGGAGCCGCGCGTGCTGCTGCTCGACGAGCCGACCATCGGCCTCGCCCCGAACCTGGCGCAGCAACTGCTCGACAGCGTCAGCCGCCTCACCGCCGAGCTCGGCCTCACCACGCTGGTGGTCGAGCAGAACGTCCAGCTCACGCGCGAGCTGTGCGAGTACGTCTACGTGATGAAGGTCGGCAAGATCATCGCCGCAGAGCCGCGCGACGTGTTCCGGGCGCGCCCCGAGCTCTGGTCGCTGTTCTGAAGCGCCGGCTCCAGGAGCCGACCGCGGGGGCTGACCGCCGCGGTCACCCGGCCACGACCTCTTCCAGCCACTCAGGCGGCGCCGGCGCCGCCAGCCCAACCGCCCGCGCGGCGACCACGCGGTTGCGTTCCGCCTTGGCCCGGTACAGCGCGTCGTCGACCCGCTGCAGCAGATCGACGGCGGTATCGCCGCTCCTCGCCTCGGCCACGCCGATGCTCGTCGTCAACCGCACCAGCGTCTGCTCGCCGCGCACCCGGAAAGCCGACCCTTCCATCTCGAGCCGGACGCGCTCGGCGATCGCGCACGCCTGCTCCAACGGCACGTTCGGCCACACCACGAGAAACTCGTCGCCGCCGAAACGCACCAGCAGGTCTCCCGGGCGCATCACCGCCGTCAGGGCGCGCGCGCAGGTGGTCAGCACCAGGTCGCCCGTCAGGTGGCCGAGTTGGTCGTTGATGCCCTTGAAGCCGTCCAGGTCGACGAGGCCGACACAGAAGGGAAGCTCCTTCCCTTGCAGCAGCTCCTCGATCTGGAAGAACCCGTATTCGCGGCCGAATGCGCCCGTCAGCGCGTCTCGCAGGCTGTTCCGCCGGTCATTGGCGAGCACCCACACCCAGGCGCACATGCCCACACCGCCGATCAACCCATAGCCCGCCAGCAGCAGGTGCTCGGGGCCGCCGAGCACGGCGGCGATGCCCGCGTACAACGCGGCCGCCATCAGCCCACGGCCCAGGGGCAGCCTCGGGCCTACCGAGATGACGCCGATGATGATCACCGGCAAGAACGGGCTGCGAGAGCCACCCGTGGCCTCGATCCAGCCGACGAGGAAGGCCGCGTCGAGCAGCACGGACCGGTACGGGACGCGCCCGGCGAGCGCGGGGCGGCGGTAGAGCAGCAGCAGGTCCACGACCACGTAGCACCAGACGGCGCCCGTGAGCGTCCATGCCAGCCACGGGATCGCTCCCGGCGCCGGCGGCAGCCAGGCCCAGACAGCCGTATTGATGGCGGCCAGGACGGCGCGCAGCGGCGAGATGATCCGTTCCGCTTTGAGCTGCAGGCGCCAGCGCCACGCCGACTCTCCAGGAAACTCGTCGACGCTCGGCCCTGGTCGCCCACGCCACAGATCCACTGATCCCCTCCGTCGGCTGGTCGGTGCGTCAGTATTAGTTATCGGCCACGGCCGGTCTTCTGTCCACCGGTCCCGACCAGATCATCACCGCGACCCGCGACGCCCGCCCGCGCCATACGTCCACCGCCGTGCCGGCGACGCGGCGTGCCTCCATCCTACGGGCCGTGGGAGCGCACCGGAATGTCCCGTCCTCCGAAGCAGGACGCACTGGACCGTCCCTGGCCCGTCGGCACGCCCGTCCGGCCGCGAGGCGGGGGAGAAAGCAGCGTAGCACTCGTCGCGCCCGTGCTGCTTTTCGCGAGCGATCCGCCGCCCAGTCTCACTGCTTTCCAAGGAGACGTTGCCGCAGGAGACGCTTCTGGACCTTTCCCGACACCGTCCGGGGCAGATCTTCGGCGGCGACGAATTGCACGGATTTCGGGATCTTGAAACCGGCCAGATGGCCACGTAGATTACCCCGGACTTCCTCCTCGGTCGTCTCCTTGCCCGGCCTCACCACGCACACTGCGGTGACGGCCTCGCCCCACCTCGGGTCAGGAATGGCAACGACCACCGCTTCTGCGAGCGAGGGGTTGTGGCGAAGCAGAGCGCCTTCAACCTCGGCCGAGTACACGTTCTCGCCACCTGACTTGATCATGTCCTTCGTGCGATCAACGAAGAAGAAGCAGCCATCGCCATCCCGGCGCACCAGGTCGCCCGTCCAGAGCCAGCCGCCCCGCAGTGCCTGGTCGGTCGCATCGGGCATGCCCAGATATCCCTTGAAGACGTTGGGGCCGCGCACCAGAAGCTCGCCCACGGTCTCCTCGGGGACATCCTCGCCAGTCTCCGGGTTCACCACCCGCACGTCCACGGTCCAGACGGGCCATCCCAGAGCATTCTCTTTGAAGAGAACCTCGCCGGTGCTGTCCATGAGCGTCACACAAGGGGATGCTTCGGTCAGGCCATACCCGAAGAGGAACTTGCTCACGCCCAGCTTGTACAATGCCCGCGCACCGAATTCCCGATCGTACGGTCCTGCTGCGGTGAGCAGCAGCCGCAGCGATGACAGATCGTAACGATCCACTTCTGGATGGTCCAGCAGCGTGCGCACCGGAGTGATCACCGTCGTCGCCGCTGTGCAGCGCTCTCGCTGAACAAGCTCACAGAAGCCCTGAGGTTCGAACGCCTTCTGAATCACGATGGGCAGACCCTTGAGGATGAACGTATTGGTGCCCATGTGAATGCCGCTCACGTGCACGAACGGCATCGTGACCAATAGCTTATCCCCTGAGCGGTACTCAAAGTGATACAAGTGGGCCAGGGCATCCCAGACCCAATTGCTCTGGGTCAGCAGCGCCCCCTTTGGCAGCCCCGTGGTCCCCGAGGTGTAAAGCAGAAGGACCGGATCCTCACCATCGACAGCGACCACTGGCTCACAGCTCGGCCTGGCGCGGATGAATTCCTCGTAGTCCACCGCACCGGGAAGATAGGAGCCCCCATCGATCACGAGGATCCGCGTCTTCAGGGCCTCATCGAGGCGAGGCAACAGCGGCCGGAAGAAGTCCTGGTACTCCTGGGCGACGAGCAGTGCCTGCGACCGAGACTGCTGCATCATGTACAGGATCTCGTCCGCGGCGAGACGCCAGTTGAGGATATTCAGGATGCATCCGGTCTTCGCGCAAGCGAAATAGGCCTCGAGGTACTCGTTGCAGTTCTGGCTGAAAATGGCGACAACGTCGCCCTTGCTCAATCCCCAATCGAGAAAGCCGTGCGCAAGCTGGTTCACACGCTCGTTGAACTGACCGTACGTGTATCGCTCGTCGTTGAAGATCAGCGCTTCGCGCCGCGGATACCGGGCCGCGACGCGCCGCAGCACGCTTGCCATGTTCGGGCCGACCATCACTCCTCCTCTCACTGGCACGCGACCAGGCCAGTCGTTGGACTCCCCGCTATGCGGTTTCCACTAAGCCCGCTTTCGCCTCTGCCACTGCCCGAGCAAGGTCCAGCTCGCGTCCGAGCACCCGATCCGCCAAGCGCAGCAGCGTACCGTCTCGCCATGTGGGCCCGAGTTCGGCCAGCGTCATCCGCCTGATAATGGTCGCCATCTGCTGACGTCGCCGCTCGTACCCCGCCCCCGTGGACGCCAGGTACTGCCGGTGCGCGACGATCTGCTCCCACAGCTCGCGAATCCCGGATCCGGATGCTGCCACCGTCTGTACCACCTTCGGGACCCATCCTGGCCTCGGCTTGCTGTAGGCGAGCATGCGTTCCAGGTCTCGGGCCGCCGCCAGCGCCCCCTCCTGGTCGGCCTTGTTGACCACGTAAATGTCGGCGATCTCCAGGAGCCCCGCCTTTATCACCTGGATGCTGTCACCCCATCCAGGCACAACCACAACCGCCACGGTGTCGGCTATGTCGCGTACTTCCACGTCCGCTTGACCGGCTCCCGACGTCTCGACGATTATCGGTTCGAGTCCGAGCGCGCGGAGCACAGCGACCACTTCGGGGGCGGAGCGCGAGAGCCCGCCCTGGTGCCCGCGTGTGGCCATGCTCCGCGCGAACACGTTCGGTCGGTGAGCGTGCGCTTGCATGCGAACGATGTCCCCCAGGACAGCACCCCCTGAAAGGGGACTGGTGGGATCGATGGCCAGCACGCCCACCCGCGGATGATCGGTGGCAAGCATGCCTACCAGAGCGCCCACCAGAGTGCTCTTGCCGACGCCCGGAGCCCCGACGACTCCCACGACTCCGCTGTCCCGCCGGTCGACCACCTTCTCCGCCAGCGACTGCAGCACCGCCGACGACTCCCGGGGGTTCTCCTCGATGCGCGTCAGGAGCCGGCCGAACGCTCGCTTGTCACCCTCCGAGGCCCTCACAAACAGGCCTTGGGCTTCGCCAGCCATCATCCTCGTCACCCCGCCGTCGCCTCTGCCTTGCCACGCGTTTCACCGACCACTCGGGCGATACTCGCGGCAATGTGCCCCAGCGAATCACCGGGGAAGAAAACGCCTCGCACTCCGACGCTCTCCAGCATCGACTTGTCCTCTCGCGGGATGGTGCCTCCGACGAACACGCTCACTTCGTCGCCCAGCCGCTCGCGGCACAGCCGCATCGTCTCCTCGACCCAACCGAAGTAGTTCACGGTGTGAAAGCTCAGGCCAACAGCGTCAGCGTTTTCCACCTCCGCGGTCGCCACAACCGTCTCGGGGGTCTGATATGCGCCGAGATAGATCACTTCCATTCCCGCGTCCCGAAACGCTTGCGACAACGCGAACAAGGCGCGCAGGTGGTCGTCCAGCCCCAGCTTCGCCAACACGATCCGAATCGGTCGCTCTGACGTCATCTTCCCCTCCTTCCGTTCCAGTGCTCGAGCCAGCTTGGACGTGATACCAGCTCGAACTGGTCATAGGGGAAGCCCATCGCCTCGCGGATCACGCCCATCACCTCGCCGATACTGGCGAATGCCTTCCACGCCTCAATCATCCATGGCACTACGTTTTCGCCACCCCTGGTCGCCTCGTACAGACTGGCCAGCGCCTGGCTCACCACGGCCAGATCCCGTGAGCCCTTGAACGCTTCCCATTCCTCAAGATCTCGCCTCTGCTTCTCCGTGTAAGGGGCACCTGGCCTTCCCCGTGAGAACTCGAATTGAGGAAGTCCGATCTCATAATCGTTAAGCTCCTGGTACGCATTGTCGCCGACCCGGATCTTACGCCCCTCCTCGAGCTCTCTTGCCCGGTCTTGCGCCGCTCGTTCGACCTCGCCCTGAATCCAGCCGCTCCGGACGCAAGCCCGCATGCCGCCGCGGTCCAGGATCTGTTGTAGTAGCTCCGTCGACTTCCTCTCGATATGGTCCGTGAGCCACTCCACATAGTAGGAGCCCCCCAGCGGATCGGCAGTCAGACAAACGTTCGTCTCCTGCGCGATGATCTTCTCGATACCTTGGTTCACCACCAGTCCCTCCGTCGTCGGCGGGCTAACGGCTTCCGTGTACGCCTTCAGCTCCATGCCATTGACACCACCGAGGACGCTTGCCAGCGTTTCCACGGTCTGGCGGACCACGTTCAGGATCTGCTGCCGCTGAGTCATCGAACTGCCCGCGCTGTTGGTATTCACCGGCGGACACTTCATCGCCACCGTGTCGGCACCATACCGCTCGCGGCCAATGCGCGCCCACATGCGGCGGGCGGCTCGCAGCTTGCATATCGTCTCAAAGAAGTCGATCTCTCCACTAAAGGCCATGGCTGGTCGGTTGCCAAACTCCTCGAAGCGGAGTCCGCGCCGCACCATCTCGTCCGCATACTCGATGAAGTTAGCGAAACGGAACGCAAGCTCCTGAAAGGTGTTGATGCCGGCCTCGCGCAAGTCGTATGCACAACCGCCGTTCGTAGGCCGATACAGCGGCAGGTTGCGGTACGCGTACTCCTGGGCATCGCACGACACACGGAACGCCACGTCCAGTGGCTGCCGGTAGTTCATACAGCTCGTGATTTGCGAGGTCAATGGGTCATTCACCATGTTGCCGCGAAACTTCGTCTTGTCCCAGTCAAGCATCTCGATCAGGGCAAGATACATGGTCCATTCGCACACGTCTGCCGGCCCTACCTGATGCCCGAACTCGATCACAAAACCTTCGTCGAGACTTCTCTGAATGATCCGCTGATAGTACCGCTTGCGTCCGTGCAGCATCTGCCACAACGAGTACATCGGGCCGGCGCACGTGCCGAGATCGTAGCGCACAAGCGGATGATCTGGATCGATCGTGGCCAGATTGTGGTAATCGCCACCGGTGCGCGTCCCTGACGTGAGCACACCGTCCGCGATCAGCTGCTCCACGTAATCGCCTGGGTCGAGGCCACGCTCTTCTATGTATGGCGTCGAGCTCGTCAAACCCTGCTGGCCGCTGACCCACAGCTTCTCGCGGTACATGCGCGGGTAGGAGCCCCTCGTGAACGGGTAAACCCCGGGCTGCCCGATGTCCCCTTCCGTAAGATGGGCCACGTCCTCGGGACCGTAAACTTCCTTGACCTCGATGCCGGACTGGGTCTTGCCGTCGCCTCTAAGCCGGCGATCGTCCGCGGCTGCCATCGTGTGTCCTCCTTCGCTCGCATGCGCTAATGGGCCGCTGCCCACGACGGCCCCAGGTTCATGGCGCCGGCGATTGACAATACTGAGCGCCGAAGTAAGAGAACTGCCCGTTCTCTACGCGCATCGGTTGCAAGCAGTGCAACGCCGTGTGGTCATTGCTCGTGATGGTGGCTGGAGCGAGGGGAGCGAACTTGTAATCCTTGATCGATTGAAGCGCGTCGATGAACCGCGCTCGCGTGAGGTCAGGACCCGCTCGCTTCAAAGCGTGCACGAGCAATTCGGCGCGAGCCAAGCCGTCGAGCGTCCAGTTGGTGACGGGGGTTCCCGCCGCGTATTTCGCCAAGATCTCGCCGAGAAACTGGACGCTTTCGTTGGCTCCGTCAGACGCAAGGGGCATGTACCCCATGGTGATCACTCCGTTGGAGGCGGCAGGGCCGACAGCCCCGATCACCAGCGGGTCAGCGGAGACGGACGCCATGAGGATCGTCGGCTGCCAGCCCGAGTTGTGGATATCCTTCAGCGCTTTGGCCGCGAAACTGGGGAGTGCATAGATGATGACGACCTGGGCTCCCGCCTGCCTCAAGGCAGCGATCTGGGAACCCACATCGGTTGCGGTCGCCTCGTACCCCTGCTGAGAAACGATAGGGGCGCCGCTGCCCACCGCCTTCAGGAAGCTGTCGAGGTACTCCTTGCCGAAGTCGTCGTTCTGGTAGAGGATGCCGACCTTCTTGCCGGCCAGGTGGTCGAGGTAGTAGCGAGCCTCAAACGCCCCTTCCCAGGCGTAGGTAGGCGCGAAGCCGAACGTCAGCGGGTATGCCCGCGGGTTATTGAAGAGGGAGGCTGCCGAAGCGACGAACACGAAGGGGACCTTCTGTTCGTTCAGGTAGCCGAGCACCGCCTGGCCGGTGGGGGTGCCCAAGCTGCTGAAGACGGCGAACACCCCGTCTTCCGTCACCAAACGATGCACCACGGAAACCGTCTGGGCCGGGTTATACTGATCGTCGCGAACAATGAACTTGATCTTCCTGCCATAGACTCCGCCCTGCGCGTTGACCCAGTCGAAGTACGCCTGCTCCGCCTTCGTGATAACCGCAAAAGACGCCGCTGGACCTGAGAGGGCGAAGGAAGACCCAATCAGGATCTCGTTCGAGCTGACGCCCGTTGTGGTAGCCGTCGCGGTGGCGGTGGCGGTGCCCGCCGTCGTGGACCGTGGGGATGCCGACTGGCTACTGCCCCTGCAAGCCGCCAAGGCGACCGCGATTATCGCGAGCAACGGCCAACCGCGTCGTACTAGGGGTCTCATGCAGCTCATGCCTCTCCTCCTCGTATGAGCGCCGAATCAGTGTTCGCCGCTCTACTTCTACTTCCCTGGCGACGACAAGTCAAGGCCGCCAGGGGTTCTCCGCAGACTGCCGCGACCCGGAATCCGAGTGCTCGCCCGCGGGAGAAACCAGTGGCGACTCGTGGCCGAGGCTCAGCGGCGAGCGAGCGCAGGCGGCCCGGAGACAGGGCGCAGGTAGCGCAGGCAGGCGATGAGGCCGGTCCGGGATGGCGCATTCGGCCGGATGGGGCCGAAGTCTCGCCTTGGACGGCGGCCGGAAGCGAGCTCGGGAGCGGGTGAGAGGCCAGGTGGAAAGCCGGTCGCCTGCGAGAGGATGGTTGTCAAGGACACGAGCTGACACCCGAGGACAGAAGACCGCCGTGGCACGGGACGGCAAGATCCGCCAGGAGGCGATGGCAGCGGCCGGAGCACCAAGGGTGCCTACCGCCTTGCCGCCGCCGGATTCATCGCCGAGTTGACGGCCGAGCACCTAGCCGCCGAAGTCTTGCCCAGACGCGGGCGCTTGCGCCCCGTTCGGCCAGCCGGCCGAAAAGGCGATACTTAGCCTTCGGCCCCTTGCTCGGCGCGCGACAAGATCCGGCCTAGGACAGTGGACAGTGTGAGCTGCGCTGCCGCTGGCGGCTCGCGATGCTCCCATAGCACGTACCGCATGCCCAAGAACTGCGCGGCACCCATGAGTATCCACGCCAGCGCCTCCGGGTCGTATCCCGAGTCCACCTCGCCACGGGCTTGGGCGTCGGCAAGGCCGCTAACGTAGCCGTCGGCCAGGCGCCTGTAGTACGTGCGATACAGATCCTCGTTCACGAACTGACTTTGCATGACAATGCGGTACAGGTTGATGTGCGCCCGCTCGAAACGGAAGAACGCCCGGAACCCCGCGAGCTCCTTCTCTAGCCGCGTGCGCTCCCTTTCCACGGCCTTGGCGATGTACGCGCGCGTTTCGTGGCTCATGTATTCCACCAGTTGCGCGAAGAGGCTCTCCTTGCTCGGGAAATACTCATAGAACGTGCCGAGGCCGGTGCCCGCCAGCCGCGTGATCTCCGCAATCGTCGCGCTAGTGTAACCTCGTTGGCCGAAGACCTTCTCGCTTGCGCGGATTAGCCGCTGCCGAGCGTCGCGCAATGGGCGATTCGTCTTGCGCTGCACCATAAGACACCACCGAGGCCCAGGCTGCGTCGCCGGCGAGACCAGGACGGACCGGGCAGACTATCGAACAATAGCGCGGAATCCCTTCCGAACCCTCGTTCGATGACAGCACCATATCACGAACCGGGAGGCTGCGGTGATGGAGCCCGGACGTTCCCCAATGTCGACCTGGCGGTCTGCCTGGCGCGGATCGCCAGGCTGGGGCGGCTATCGTGCCACCGGCAGCGGGGCAAGGGTCCGCTTCGCGCCTGTGCCGCGCGGGCTCGCGCCGGTGCTGGCGCGCCCACGCCGCCGCCGTCCGGCACGCTCGGGGCCGAGTCACTCCCGCCACAGGCCTCAGGGCGCGCGAACCAGAAAGCGCTGGGGCGCACTGGACCGTCCCTGGCCGCGGACCGGAGGCGCCGAGCACCCGCCGCCGCGGTCCACTCGCGAACGGCGCTGGACGGTACGACCACCTGGCCGCCGCTGCTACGATGATGCTGCGGCGGCGGCCGCTTCAGCTCTTATGTAGAGGAGTATTGCATGTCCTGGGAAGCTGACGCTGACCTCCTGCCCGGGCACCGCTACACGACCCTCACTCGCTCCCGCTCGCACAGCGGCATCAGCGATGAGCCGGTCGGCAGAGAGGGTGAGGACCTCGGCCCCAGCCCGGTCGAGATGGCGCTGTGGGCGCTCGGCTCTTGCACCGCCATGACCCTGCGCATGTACGCCGAGCGCAAAGGCTGGCCCCTCGAGGGTGTCAGCGTCCACATCAACCACCAGCGGCTTCGCCAGGACGAGTGTCCCGACTGCCCGCCCTCCGAAACCGGTTATGTCGATAAGATCGGCCGGCAGATCCGCCTCGAGGGACCGCTCGACGACGCGCAGCGGCAGCGGCTGATGCAGATCGCCGACCACTGCCCGGTGGCCCGCCTCCTGAAGTACCAGCCCCACATCGTCGACACGCTCGTGGCGGAGTAGCCGGCCCGCGGCGCGTCACGCCTCGGCGGGCGGCTCGAGCACATACGCCCGCACGCCCTCCGGCGCGTGCGCCAGCAGCACCACCAGCCGGCGCGCGCCGCGCCCGCGTAGCCGCCGCGCCAGCGCATCCGCGTCGACCGCGACGCCGCGCGTCTTGACCACGACCTCGCCCGCGTCCCGCGCGGCGAGCGCTTCGCGCACGCGCCGTCCGCCGCGAGCGGACCAGGCCACCGCTGCCAGCACTCGGTACGTGCGCGCGAAGGGCGTCGCGAGATGCGCGTCGGCCGAGAGCAGCGCCCCGCGGGGATGGAGCTTCCACGCGCCAAGCCGCTCCGCCAGCGTCTCCACCAGACCCGCGCGCACCACGGCGGGATCCGGCTCGTAAAGCACGCGCCCCGGCGGGCATGTTGGCGTCCGCCCCGCGCCGCCGTCCGCCTCTGGCGCACCGGTCAGCGTGGCATCCGCCGGCAGCACGGTCGCGCGCCGGCTGGCGCCCGAGCGCAGCGCGCCGAACCACAGCACGCACTCCTTGAGCTCGCCGCCGACCGAGACCAGCTCGACCTCCGCGGCCGCGGGCCACTCCGCCCGCGCCAGCGCTGGCGATGCCTTGACACACGCGCCCGGCGCGCCCTCCGCCAGCGCGTAGGCCTCCGTCAGCGTCGGCGACTCCTGCTCTCGGCCCCGCCGCCAGCCGCTCCGCCGCGCCGGGTCGAGAAAGACCGCCGGCAGGTCGCGCAACGGCGGGTGCAGCGCATCGGCGACGGCGACGTCCACCATTGCGGCGCGCCGGCTCGCGTTTGCCCGGCAGAGCGTCACCGCCAGCGGGTCGCGGTCGCCGGCGAATACCCGCGTCCCCGCGGCCGCCATGGCGAGCGCGTCGACTCCCGCGCCGCAGGTCAGGTCGGCGGCGGACGCGCAGGCGGCGAAGCGCCGCGCGCGGTGAGCGGCGCACGCGGGGTGCGACGCCTGCTCGGCGAGCGCGCGGGTGAACCACCAGCGGTCGGCGTCCCCGAAGCGCCGCGTTGCCCGCTCCCGGCCCACCGCCAGCTCAGCGACCGCCGCCGCCATCTCGGGCGGCAGCTCGCGCCGCAGCCGCGCCACGGCGCCAGGCCAGCGGACCGCGTCACCCACCAGACGAGATACGTCCGCGATCGTCTCGCCGTGCTGCCGGATGGCCACGGCGGCGGCTCGAGGCGACGGCCCGCTCAAATCGCGATGTGGTTCCCGCCGTCCACCGCGATCGTCTGCCCGGTCACGAAGTCGGCCGATTCGACCAGCGCCAGGATCGCCTGGGCGACGTCCTCCGGCCGCGCGACCCTGCCCAGCGGCGTGCGCGTCGCAACCGCCGCCAGCGAGCCCTCGTAGCGCTCCCCGAGACCGCCTTGCAGCCACCGACCCTCGATGAAGCCGGGCGCTACCGCGTTGACGCGGATCTCGGGCGCGAGCGTGCGCGCCAGCGCGACCGTCATGTTCAGCAGCGCCGCCTTGCTGGCCGCGTAGGGGATCGACGAGCCGGACGCGCGCAGGCCCGCGAGACTGGCCACGTTGACCACGGCCCCCCCTCCGGCCGCCCGCATCAGCGGCGCTGCCGCCCGCGTGACGTTGAACGCGCCGCGCACGTTCACCGCGAAGATGCGCTCCCAGATCTCGTCTGTCAGCGCATCGAGGTCCGAGAACGGCACGAAGTGCGTCGTGCCGGCGTTGTTCACCAGCACGTCGAGCCGCCCCAGCTCGCGCTGGCACGCCGCCACCATGGCCCGCACCGCGCGGTCGTCGCTCACGTCGCACTGCTGCAGCAGCGCGCGGGTGCCGGCCTGCTCCACCGCCCGCGCCGTCTCGCGCGCCTCCGTCTCACTGCGCGTGTAGTTCACCACCACGTCGCAGCCGCGCTCGGCCAGCATGACGGCCGTGGACCGCCCCACGCCCGTGGCCGAACCCGTGACGATCGCCGCCTTTCCCTCCAGCCGCACCGACCCGACCCCCTGCTCCGATTCCGCGGCGAGCATACCATGAGCCAGCCGATACCACCGCCGGCCTTCGGCGGCCGTGCTCAGGATGGTGGGCTGTGCTCGTGGCGGCGCCGCTGCGATCATGAGGGAAGGAGGCACGACCATGCCGACGCCGGCGCGACTGCGTTCCCCCACGACCTGGCGGATCCTCGCAGCCGCCGTGATCCTTGTCGGCGCGCTGGCCGTCGCCGCCCTCCTCAGGCGGGTCGGCTCGTCCGGCGGCGCGACCGCGCTCGGCCCGCTCGACACGACCGCGCCACATGTCGGCGATCCGGCGCCGCGCTTCGCCCTGCGGGCGGAGGATGGCCGGGTGGTGAACCTCGACAGCTTCCGCGACAAGCCGGTCATCATCAACTTCTGGGCGACCTGGTGCGGCCCCTGCCAGGCCGAGATCCCGGATCTCGACCAGGTCTACCGGGAGTACCGCTCGCGCGGCCTGGTCGTCCTCGGCGTGGACGTGGGCGAGACGGCCGCGGACACCGAGTCCTTCCGCCAGCGCATCCCCTTCGGCTACCCGGTGCTCATGGACGCCGACGGCCGTGTGGCGAAGCAGTACCGCGTCAACGGGCTGCCCGGATCGTTCTTCATCGCGCCGGACGGCACGCTGCGGCACGTGCAGGTTGGGGCACTCACGCGCGCCAACTTCGAGTACCGGGTCAAGCAGCTCCTCGGGGAGTGAGCCGTGCGGCTTCCGCTCATCCTGTCCGTCCTGCCGCGGGCGGGGGACTGCCGGCGCGGCCGACCTCCTCGTGGATCGTGCGGGGATCGCCGTCGGCTAGGGCCGTCGGACGATCCGGGCGCGGATGCGCTCGACCGGCGATACTCGTGGCTGCCCGGGTGTGGAGCTCCTATGTGTGGACTGAGGAGCCAGTGCGCATCGCCGCTCCTACGCCGAGCACGAGACACCATCGCAGCCTGCTCGAGCATCGTTTGGGTTGCTTTCTCCTGCTTGTCCGGCGGGTACGCTCTTCCGTGGCGTTCGCGCGTACCAACAGGAACGCATCAAGCGAATTGCTGGGTCGGGTCAGTAGGGGGCAGATCCTAGCCGAAGACCGCATCGGTTCGGTCCACGAGAAGGCCCTGAGCTTCCAGATACGCTACCAAGTCATCGAGAGACTTCGCCTGATTCGCCGCCAGCGCAGTGCCCACCTCGAAGTTCTCATCCAGCGCGCGCCCTGACAGATTCGCCGAGCCGAGATATCCTCGCCTGCCGTCGGCTACCACGATCTTGGCGTGAAGCAGGACCGGGAACTCCGTGGAACTCGTGAGTACCCGCAGCCGCTGGCGAATGAGTCTCCCCTCCACGCCCCGGACCAGCACCGCCAGCGCCTGCCGGTTTGCCCCTTCCACGTCGGCCAGATCCCCGGTAACAAATCGAATCCATGCCCCTTGCTCCGCCGAAACGGCCATCGCCCCGCGGAGCATCGTCATCCCGGCCGGACCCAGATACGGCGACACGATCAGCAGCCGCTGTGTTGCCGATGAGACCAGGTCCCGCACGAATTGGTCCAGGTCCCGAAATCGCCCTCGCAGGTCGGGCGGCAACAGCCGCCGGTGTCCGGGCGTCAAGTAAACAACGGGCGGACAAGCTTCGTTCTTCAATCATCCACCGCCCTTGCGAGCGCGGAGCTCGTGCGTCGCCTGCGCCACGCGCGCCGACCAGAAACCCTCCAGCCGCGCGCTGCGGCCCGCGATGCTTCCGCCGAGCAGGAACGCCCGGCTCACCGTCCGCTTGAAGTATCCACAGCCGAACTTGGGATATAGACAGGCGAGGCAGGCTCCACCGCTCCGCTCGCACACTGGATCGAACGAGCAGCGCCCCGCGTAGTCCCTTGCCGAGCCGAGCCACTGCGTCAGGTTTGATCGGAACACCGCGTCGATGCCACCCAGCGTGAACTCCACCTGCGAGGAGGCATAGAGCAGGCCCGTCGCGTGCGCCGGGAACAGGTACTCCGCCAGCGAGTCGGCATCAACACCCACATAGCGGTGGGCTGTCGCCTTCAATACGTGTGAGAGTGTGTGCAATACACCGAACACGAGCGCCGATGGCTGGTCCACCGTCTGTCCAGCATCGACCTCCCAGGACTGCAGCACCAGGTGAGACTCGCCGCGCTCCACCAGCCTCCCCCATCGCCCCAGCAGCCAGGCCCGGACGGCCCACGTTGAGGCTATGGCCTCCTGCGGTACTGCCGTGCCGGTGTTCAGCGACAGAAACGCCGCAAGCCGCCAAGGGTCGACCTCATACAGCAGCGCCTCCGTCTCGTTACGGGCGACATAGATCGGGATCTTCCCATCCTGCTCGCGGTAGGGTCGCAACGCTGCCGGTGGACCACTCGACGCAGTATCACCATCATCGATATCGCCCGGGCTCTGCTTGTATCGCGTGTACCCGATGCCTGCAAGCAGTACTGGCAGCGCCTGGACCACCCGCAGGTTGATCAATCCTATCTGCCTGGCGATCTCGCGCTCGCGCTCGAGTCGCTCTGCCGTACCTTCGTCGCCGTAATCGCGCGCCTCACAAATCAGCTGGTCGAGCGCGATCGCGGCCGTGCTCGGGTCATCACGGACGAACACGTACTCCACGGTCCGCCGCTGGCTCTTCCAGTCATACCCGCCCACCCAGCCGCGATAGGGCGCTAGCTCCGTTTCATACGCGGTCCAGGCGTCAGCCCCGGCGCGGCCCGCTACGCGCCGGACCATCGCCTCGGCCTGCTCTGCGGCCATGCCCCCCGCAATCAGCTCCTCGCGCATCGCTCGCAACTCGGGCGAGAGCTCGTGGTCTCCGGGCTGTCTGCTCGCCAGGTCCTGGATGTGGCTGGGCCGATATGCAGGAATACCGAGCACCGCGCCAAGCAGCAGATCGGAGAACCCCGCATTATCCCGCCACGGATCAAGTGTCTTCGGCTCTACGTCCACTAGGTCGATGGTCTGCGAATAGTAGACCCGCCCGTCCTCGATGAGGATCCCCCGCTTCATTTTCCCCGGCGCGCACTCGCAGCGACGGAAACCGAGTCCCTCCCGCGGTATGCGCGCCAGCGAGCGCTTGCAGACAGTGCAGTACCAGTACGACTCTTGGAAGTTGCCCTTATTGACGAGCGTGATCGGGTGATCGCGTGGGTGGCTGGGCGCAAAGACGGTGTCGAGCCGCCCGCACTCGCACACGAAGGCGTACGGCACCTGACGCAGGAGGTCGCGGCCCCTGCAGCTGTCGCAGCCGAGCGCCTCATTCGATCGTTTCAGGTTTTCCCGGGTCTGGTAATAATGCAGCCGCCCACACTGCCGACAGGTGAAAACCAGCGGCCACAGTTGGTACGTCACCTGGTACGGCGTCCCCACGGCATACTTGGCAGGATGTGTCCCGGGGTCCGGGAATGCTCCAGCCGGGGCGACTGCTATCCAGCGCAGCAGCGCCTGCCGCACCGCCTCGGCCAGCGCGCCCTGCAGGCGCTTCGGGTCGCGCAGCGTGATGCCCGTCGTTTGGCACCAGGCGCCGCTTTCCGCATACCGGAACGCGGCACCAGGCGCGTATCGCCAGATCGTCTGCGAGCGTCCTCGGCGCATCACATCGTCCATCTGGCCCCTTACCTTCCCCGAATGCGGTCCACGAGCGCGGCCGAATCCAAGCTCCCAAACTCAATCCCCTCATCCACGTCACGAAACGATGTCAGGGGATCGAGCACGTCGCTCAGCCATGTCTCGTCCGCGCGCTTGATCGCGCCCATCCGGTCTTCGAAGACCTGGGCGATCTTCTCGCTCACATTTCGCACTTGCGCCGGCGACGCTGGTGGGCGCACATCGTCCACGCCGACGATACGGTTGAGCGCGTCGAGCAAGTCTCCCTCTTCGATGCACTTGACGACCGTCCCCGCCTTGTCCCTCGGCCGTTTCCCAAGTGCCGTTAGGAGCGTCGGCACATGGTCCAGCGCTTTCGCAATCTGCCGCGCGGAGAAGAGGTCGGGGCCCAGGTCATGCAGCAGCACGGCGGCGAGGAGGCCCGGTACGGTCTTCTCAGGCGCGAACGACGCGAACCGATTCACTGCTACGGCCTCGATCAGCCGCTCCATGTGCTCGTGCATTGCCGGGAAGAACTCGTATTGCGAGGCCTCCCGCGGGTCACGTGCCCGAAAGCACACGAACACCAGCCCCGGATGGGTGCGCGCCGCCCGGCTGGTCGATTGGACGTATTCGGCATAGTGCGATGGCATGCCGCACACGCTCATCATGTTGATACGCTCAAGATCGACCCCGTGGCTGATAAGGTTGGTGGCGATCACTAGGTCCAGTCGGGACTCGCCGGTCTCCTCGCGCTCCCGCTCGATCCGCTCTAGCGTCGCCCCAACCGCGTCCAGTGTTTGGTCGCCGGTGAGTAAGCGTGCCTGCACCGTGCCCAGATCTTCTGGCGCCAGCAGCCGATCGACCTGGGCCCCCACCTTGTCCGCGATGCTGCCACCGGTCGCCTTACGATTCACATATGCCAGTGACAGATCGTACAGCCGAACGGTATCGAGTATCGCCTCAGTTGACGCATCTCTGCGCTGCATGATCTCCGCCGCTCGATGGGGGTCGGCTTTCAGCCGGCGTATCTCCCGCTGGTACAGCGCCAGCACCCGCAAAGCCGGCTCCTCGATCGCCCGCGTGTGTCCCAACACACCGGCATACAGGCGTCGCTGTCGCGCCGGCCGGCTGGTGGCATAGAACGATTCGCCCTGCTCCCACGCTGGCTGCGGGTACCGGCACGCCCGGCTAAGATAGATGTGAAACGCCTGTACATCGTATGCCTCGATCGTCGCCGTCGCCGCTAGGACCTTAGCCGGCAGATGTGCCTTCGCCCCAAGGTAATGCAGCAGTCCCTCATAGTGCCCACTGAACACGCCCAGCTCGTCACGCAGCAAGTGCAGCTCGTCCTGGATCAGCAGCGACAGGCCCGGATCCTTGAACACCGAGACCTTCAGCAGATCGCTCTTCTTCGCCTTGCAGCCGCCCCAGCGCTCCCCCTGCTCCATGCACTCGTCGTACGAGGTGTAGCCGTGCGCGGGGCACTGCTGCGACACACCCCGCGTGAGGTGCGCAAAGTACCGGTTGCGGCCAGCGATGGCCAGCTTGTCTACCGTCCCAACGAGGACCGATGGCAGATATCGGTAGATCTCATAGTCGACGACGCATACCGGTAGCGCGCCCCTGTACGGTCCCATGCTCGCAGACGTATTTGAGAAGCAGTCCGCGCTGCGGCACACATGCGCCAGCCGCCAGGTATGCTCGTCGGGCTTGATGTCCACGGGGTTCCCGCAGAACGGGCATTTGCGAAGCAGGCGTACTTCCTCGCGCAGATCCTCCCGTTGCTTGAAACGGTCCATCGCGTGCCGGTCGAGCCTATTCGGTGTGTTGGTGCTCCCCACGTAATACCCGATCGCGAACGGGTCACCCGCCTGCACCCGCGGTTCCTCTGCTCGCAGCTCATTTAGCGCCGCGATGACGCGGGCCAATCGCTCTAACTGTTGGAGCGACAGCATCCGCAGCGGAAACCGCATCCAGGCGCACACGCCCCGCTGCTTCCCGCGCAGCCGGTCATATAGGAGCGCAGTCGCGATCAGCCCCAGATATGCCTCTGTCTTGCCACCCCCGGTCGGAAACCACAGCACGCCCACGTCACTGAACGAAGCTCGCAGCGCCCCCGCGTACTCCCCCGACTCGTCAGTCCCCAACTCGCGTACCGCGAGCGCCGACAGTTGCGAAACAATGAACCCGATCTGGAAGAGCCGCCAGGCCCGCATACGCCCGCGCGACCGCGCCGCCAGCCGGCCGAACGCCCGATTCATTAGGCGGAAGGCCTCCACCAGCCCGGGGTCTCGCCGAAGCGTCTCGACACCAAGCCGGTAGCGCTCAATCTCACGTCGAAACTGCTCTCGATCCGAACTGCACGCCTCGATCTCTGCGTCGCCAAACCGCTGCGGCGCCTCCACGGCCAAGAACCTGTCCCACGTCTGCAGGTACTCATCCATCGCCGCCGCGATCCGTTCCAGTTGCGGGACAGGATCCGCTCCGTCCAAACTCCCAAACGGCACTTCCAGGTCATCTCGCGTCCTGTACAACGGCTGGCGAAAGACGGGCAAGGTCTCAGTCTCCAGCCGCCCGCTTGCCGCCTCGCTCCGCCGCGCCACGCAGTTGATCCCCTTCGCAACCATCTGCGGGTTCGTCCGGTAGTCCTTCGGCGCGAGTAGGAAGTCGAACGGAACCACCTCGCCGCCCTCAACTTCAACCGCCAGCCCGGCGTCGAACAGTGGTCGTTCCTGCAACCAAGGGTCGATCTCATCGGTCTCCCGATCAGACCCGTACAACCGCAACTCCGGCGTGGTGTTCGCCAGCAGCACCCGCACCCGTAGTACGTTGGGTGCGGTCGGGTCCGGGCTTGACTCCACCTGCACACTGGCCGACCAGGGCGGCAGCGGCGCCCGCTCTCCCTGCACACGCGTCAGCGCGCTCGCGTATGCCCGCTCACTGGCAAGCACGCCCGCGTCTCCCAACGAACGCTGCCGCTGCTTCGGATCCCCGAGGTGCCGCCATCCGTTCGGATCCGCCACCATCGCTACGCTGGCCTCGTCGATCCCCAACGCGATCTCCCGCGCACCGAGAGGGGCTACGATTGTCTGATCAGGCGGCAGATCGACCTGGATCTCATCTACTGTGACATCGCGCCGTCGCCATACGCGCGGCAACACGGCCTGCCCCGGTTGACTCTGCGCTGGCCCACCTGCCTGCTCGTCGGTTTCCTCCCCCACTTCTGCCCCAGCCCCATCGGTGTCCGTGCCCACACCCCCGTCGAGCAGCGCGAGTTCTCCCCCGTCGTCCTCGCCTATCATCCCCACTTCTGCGCCTGCTGCCTGTATCGTTCCCTCATTAGCGCGAACAGCCTGCTCCCAGGTGGGGAACACCGGGTAGTAATGGCTCCAGCGCGGCGCGATCCGCAGCCGCACCGTGCCGAGCCGGCCCGTAGGCCGCACACGGAAGTCCAGCCCCATCGACGTCCCGGCTGGCGCGTCACCGATCGCGAGCCCCCGTCGCGCGGCCTCCACCTCCGCCGCTCGGGGCAGCGAGAGCACGCCGGCGAAGATCGTCCGCGTCGGCGTCATGTCAACAAGATCCTCGCCATCCCGGCCGCTCAAGCCGGTCAGTACCCGGTCCAGCAGGTACTCCGCCAGCAGCAGTTTGTCGTCCTCGGTGATCCTGCTTGCCTGCGCGTCAGCCACCACAACCTCCTAGCTGGCGGGCCGCCACCGCCGCATCCACTGGGGTGGCACCGGGCGCGTCTCGCCGCTCACCTTCACTACCCTGACGAGATCAATGGTCTCCAACAGCTCGTTCAGCGGCAGGCTGAGACGGTCCTCGAGCTGCGCGGCCGCCTGTTCGTCCACACCTGCGGCCACGTGTTGGAACGTCCTGCGAATCACTCCGCTCAAGCGCCGGCCGATCCCCTGACGAATACCTCGAATCCGCCGGAAGGCCTTGTCTAGCTCACGCGCGTGCTGCACTAGCGCGTCAGATCCGACCACCTTGCCCACGGCGACGATCGAGGATCGATCCTCCGGGCCGATAGCCTGGCCCAGAATCCACATCCGCACGGTCAGCTCACTCGTGATCGTCGCCCCGTTTGCCTGCAACGCCCGCAGCAGCGCCGCGTAATTGACCCTACCGTCCTGTTGAAACCGCGCCACGAGGCCTTGCATAGCATCCAGCCAGCGCCGACGCAAGGTCGCAAGGGAGCGCATCTCAGGCTGGTCAGCCGCGAGCTCCACCATCCGCTCGAACAACCCCGACCGGCCATCCGCGTCTAGGCAGACAATTACGTCACCAGCCCGTAGCTCGTCCGCACGAAGCAGCGGGATGTCGTCCCCTGTCTCCGGCCGTGCCACCTCGATCAGGCCGGCCACTGGCAGCCACACCAAGCCCTTCCCGTGCAGGCGCGATTCCACGTCCGCGCGCAGACACTCTACCCGCTCCGCGACTGCCACGTCGTCGAGGTCAACATCGTCATCGCCAGGCGGGTCATCCTCGCCGGGATCGTGCTCCCACACGGCCAGATCCTCTGCCGAGCTCGGCGGCTTTGCGCTCCGACTCAATTCCTCCAACGCCTGAGCGAGTCCCTTGAACCCGTGCAGCGTCCGCTCCGGCTGGTCCTGGCGCCCTCTGGTCTCTGGAGCAGGTCGCGCCGGCCGCCTCAGGATGAGTTCCGGCACGGCTGCTTCCGCGCCCTGCCCGGCTCCATCAGCCGCGTTCTCGCCGCCGGTCACGGTTGTATGACGCCTCCTGGCGCGGGCCTCGCGCGCCTCCTCCCCATAGACGCTCTGCAGCTGACGCTCAATCCCATCCACCTCATACGGATACGCTAAGTAGATCACCTGCGCTGCAAGCGCGCCACCGAGGATCCACCGGTACCGGCGGGGAAGCGCGCCGTTGACGATCGCCGTTGCATACCGGCGCTCCGCCACCCTCGCGTAATCCGCACAGGCCACGATGTCCACGCCCGTGAGCCAGTCACACCCGGCAAAGGCGTCCAGCATCAGCCAGGCCCGCACGGCCCGCTCCATCGTCCGGTGTCGGACCAGCAGCAGCACCCTGTCGTCCGGTTTGGCTTCCGCCACCTCCGGCAGGACCGCTCTCAACATCTCCGCGCGCGGATTGGTGCCCTCGAGTGCACGGTAGACGCGCTCGAAGTTCATTCGTAGCGTTCCTGTCACCGCCCCCGGCACGCGCCCGTCTCGGTCGAGGATGCCGAGCCGCTCGATCAGCCGCCGCAGCGTAGAACGTCCGGAATCCCTGGCCGCCCGTTCATACCAGTCCAGTGGCACAGGCATCTGGGTGAGGATGGCGAGCAGCCAGCGGGCGCGGCGCACATCGAGACTGTCGACTTCCCGGTACTCGTCTAGCAGCGCGGCAATTCCCTTGAACGCCTCGTCCAAGCTCTCGCCATGCGGCAGTTCCTTGACCTCGTGCTCCCGCGCGAGATAAGACGGTGCAGGTGCAAGCGACCAGTCCAGGGTACCCGTGACTGGCGTCGCCGCTCTCTTCATCCCCTTCGTGCAGGTCGCGATTGCCTCATGGTCCAGCGGCAGATCAGCGAAGCCGGCATCCGTGAGTGCAGTCAGCGTCTCGCTGTCGCCCACTGTGTAGAGCGCGAGCACTCCGGCCTCCTTACCGACCTCCCTCGCCCATTGGGCGAGCGCAGCTACCCGCCGCACCCACTGGGCGTAGCGCAGATCGAGGACTACTAGCGCCGGAGCATAGGCTACCCGGTCCGGGAGCGCCAGCAGAGGGAGGAAGAAGCAGACGCCGCCATCGCCCGCTTTGGCCTTGTCCGGCCGCAGCGGCACCAACTCACCATTCGGCTTCATTCGCGTTCCCGGCTTTGCCGAGTCCAGCGGAACGTTCCCTACGTAGAGGTCACAGTAACGGCTGCGCATTTCCAGGTCGGGGCTGATCACTAGAACGCCTCTGCGGAATCCGGGGGCTGTCCCCGCTGGCAAGGCCAGGGTGTCGGACAGGACGGCCGAACTCGCCAGCAGCAGCGGTAAGTGTCGCGCGGCAGGCGGTAGGCCGACGGCGACTCGCTCTCTCCTTCGTCGTACACGCCCGGCAAGCCCGGCGAGCAAGACTCCCGGTGGATCCGGCATCGCCCGCACCCGTCGATTGTCCTCCGTGGCCACGCCGATCCCCTTCGGCCCCAGCAGGGCGAGCGCACCCCCGTCACTGGCAGCAGCCGTCCCAAGCTCGC
Organism: Chloroflexota bacterium; assembly: GCA_021787985.1. Taxonomy (GTDB): domain Bacteria; phylum Chloroflexota; class Dehalococcoidia; order DSGV01; family DSGV01; genus JAJYLG01. The sequence continues at coordinate 3,901 of JAJYLG010000031.1, read as the reverse complement.
ACAACCAAGCGGGGCCACCATTAGCCGGCTGGTATGGACTCAGATCCACCAGTTTCCGCAGTCGTGCCACTAGATGTTCTGACTCCCCCGCCATGTGCATGCGTGCCTCTGCGTCTACAACCACGCGACCGTGACGCCGTCGCCAAATCGGCCGACCGACCCGCGGATGTAGTCCTCCCGCGGCTCGATCGCTAGCCACCGCCGCGCCAACCGCTCCGCCGCTGCGCCGGTCGTGTTGCTTCCGGCGAACGGATCCAGCACAAGATCGCCTGGCTCCGTGAGGAACCTGATGAAGAACTCAGCAAGCCCCAGCGGCATCCTAGCCGGGTGAAGAGACAGCTCGTGCTTGCGGCAGTATTCTTGGTATGGGTCGCTCGCACTCGTATTGGCGAACTCCAGCACGTTTGATGGAATCGCTCCTCCGTTATCGGTTAGGAAGGACTCTGTGCCGATGTCGTGCTCGGAAGGGCGTTTCCCCGAGTTGTATTTCTGGGTCTGCAATAACCTGCGCATCGCGGCGCTGTACGGCTTCAGAACCCGCCGGTTGTCCGCCTTCGGCCGCTCGCTTGGCGCCATCCACCACACGTGCGTGTACGAATCCTTGACCCGAATCCGCTCCACGTTCACCCACTGCGCCGGCGTGGGCAGCCTGGCCCGGTTGTAGCAGATGAACTGCTGGCACAGGTGAAGCCGGCCCCTGTCGAGAAAGGCGAGCAACGCCTTCAGCGCCAGTGTCGACATCACCGGCCGGCCCTGCACCCACGCATTACCAAGCTCCACAACGATCGACCCGTCAGCTGTGAGGAACTCACGAAACGTCTCCGCGAAGGAGGCGAACCACGTCACATACGCGTCCCCCCGGTGATTCCCATACTTCTTCTTGCGATTCAGGGGAAACGGGGGCGAGGTGAAGATCAATTGCACCCTGCCCCTGTACATGGTGGTGGCCTCGGCCCTAAGCACCTGTTCGGCGCTCCCCTGCACCATTTGGCCGTAGCGCGTATGGTATGCCGCGACCATCTCACCACTGGCCGCTTCATCAGTCGGCAGAGGTGGCATGCGTTCCCCAAGCCTCGTCACGTGATGTCTGTCGCCTCAGGTCGCCCCTTGTCGTTGATGCAAAGGGCGGCGAGGACTGACTCCGCTTTCGCCTCATCTTACGCCGCCCGCGTGACCGTGTCTTTCGTGCTCGCCGCCTCTCGTGCCGGCGGACGCGGCAGCCGGCGACGCGAGTTTGCCTGTCGCGGCGGGGGCAAGTCGTGCCGCAGGCGGATGGCGGCGGGCGTGAGGGTCACGCCGCGCCAGCCGCGGCTGCGAGCACCTCATTCTCGCGGCGCTCTGGAGTGGGTCGGGCAGTTCGACCACCGCTGCCGCCTCGGGGCACTCGGCTACGTCCCGCCGACCGGGTACCAGGTGAACTGCTACCCTGCCCTCATCCTGTCCGTCCTCCCGCGGGCAGCGAGCGCCGAGACGGCCGACCTCCTCGTGGATCGTGCGGGGATCGCCGTCGGCTAGGGCAGGCCGACCTCAACCGTCGCTCCCGTCTCCTCGTTCTCGACGATGAGCTTGCTATCGGCGAGCGCCCGCACCTGCTCATTGGCGTTGAGCAGCTCGATCCGATAGATAGACCTTGCCGTCCGGAGCGAGGTCGACGTTCAGCTCCTCGCTGACGCGCACGGTCTCCACCTGAGCGACCTTCTCCGCGAGACGGAGGTAGGCGATGTTATGGCGAGGGTCGGGACCAGCCAGTCGTTGCCTTCGCGGACGGCGTAGGCCTCAACCTGCTTGGTCTCGTAGCGGCGCCCGCGCCAAACGTCTCCGAAGGCGAAGTTCCGGCGGAAGCCGCTGCGTCCAAACTTGGCCGGGAAAGTCTCGCCCTCCAGGACGGTCCTTGTCACTTCCTCTTCGGTCGCACCGCGCTCCAGGAGGCGGTCCCTCGCGTGCGGGTGAAGGCGGACTGCCAACGAAGCGCCTCTCTCGTCCCTTGTCTGTGAGCCAGGCGCGTTGGCCTGAGTACCTCCCCGGGCGACCGGCCCCACGGGTGACAGGGGCTTGTAGCCTGGCGAGGCAACGCACGGGGCCGGCCGCGGCAGGGCGACGCGTCAGTCCGCCGGCGCGAAGGAGCGCGCCAGCCGCGGCGGCCCGGGCTGCTCCGGAAAGCCCGCCTCCTCCAGCGCCTTCACCACCTCGGCCGCGTGCTCGGCGTTGCGCGTCTCCAGCAGCAGCTCCACCGCCACCCGCCCGAACGTGAGCTGCGACCCGGTCCGGCGGTGATCCACGTCCAGCACATTCGCCCCCGCGGCGGCGATGATCCCCAGCACGGCCGCGAGCTGCCCGGGGCGATCGTCCATCGCGATGCGCACGATCAGGTAGCGGCCGGCGTGGGCCAGCCCGTACTGCACGACGCGGTCGAGCAGGTTCACGTCCACGTTCCCGCCCGACAGCACCACCGCCGCCTTCCGCCCGTCGAGCGCGATGCGGCCCGAGAGGAGGAGCGCCGCGCCAGCCGCCCCGGCGCCCTCCGTCACCAGCTTCGACCGCTCGAGCAGGAAGACCATCGCCTGCGTGATCGTCTCCTCGTCCACGGTGTAGATGTCGTCCAAGTGGTCGAGCAGGATCGGCAGCGTCAGCGACCCCGGCTCCGAGACCGCAATGCCATCGGCGATCGTCTGCGCCGGCTCGACCCGCGTGCGCGACCGCTCCCGGAACGAAATCGCGGCCGCCGGCGCCGCTGACGCCTGCACCCCCACGATCCGCGCCTGCGGCCGGCGCGCGTGGACCGCCAGCGCGATGCCTGCGGCCAGCCCGCCGCCGCCCACCGGCACCACGACCAGCTCCGCGTCCGGCAGGTCGTCCACGAGCTCCAGGCCAAGCGTCCCCTGGCCGGCGATCACCAGCGGATGGTCGTACGCGGGGACGGCCAACAGCCCGCGCTCCGCCGCCAGTGTCTCGGCCTGCGCGGCGGCCTCCTGGTAGCTGTGGCCCGCCTGGATCACCCGCGCCCCGTAGGAGCGCGTCGCCTCGACCTTCGCCAGCGTGGCCGTCACCGGCATCACGACCGTGCAAGGCACGCCGACGCGCGCCGCGGCCACCGCCACGCCCTGCGCATGGTTGCCGGCGCTGGCCGCGATCACCCCGCCCCGCAGCGCGTCACGTGGCAGCGCGGTCAGCATGTTTCCCGCGCCGCGCACCTTGAACGACCCCGTGCGCTGCAGCACCTCGGCCTTGAGGAAGACCGGCCCACCCGCGACCCGCGAGAGCGCCGACGACGGCAGCACGGGAGTGTGCCGCGCCCAGCCGGCCAGCCGCTCGCGCGCCGCTTGCACGTCCGCGACGGTGAGGGTCCCCGTCTCTTGCACGCGGCGATCCTATCACCGGGGACGGACGCGCGGGGCCGCTACGATAGAGGCGTGAGCCACCCCTCGCCGCTGCTCGCCCCCGACTTCGAGCCGCCCGACCCGCGGCGGTCGTGGGTGCTCGACCGCATGCACTGGCCGCGCCCGGTCTCCACGTTCTGCGCCACGCTCGAGCTGCCGGCCATGTCGGTCGGCTTCACCAATGCGCAGACCGCCCTCGGCATCGCCCTCGACGTCCGGCTGGTGGCCGTCAACGGTTACGTGTACGCCTCCGCTGCCGCCCAGCCCGGCCACCACGTACCAGACGACGCGCGGCAGCGCACCGCCGCCCGAGCGCGCGAGTCGGCCGAGGCGTGGCGGGCCGAATGGGAGCCCGAGGTGCTGGCCGACATCGCCCGCCTGCGCGCCCTCGACCCGGCCGCGCTCTCCGACGCGTCGCTCCGACTCGAGCTGGAGGACCTGGCCCGCCGCCGCGCCCGCCACTGGGAGCTGCACGATCGCCTGGTGGTGCCGATCATCGAGGCCGCCTCGGCGTTCCTCGACCT
>JAJYLG010000030.1 GCA_021787985.1 Chloroflexota bacterium | reverse complement strand
GCGGCGCGCTCGTCAGAGCTGGCGCAACCGCGGCGTGGCGAATCCCATCAACACCACGCTCAGCGTAGCAAGGCTGGCGAAGACCGCCACCGTGTGGGGCGCACCGAACATCGCGATGAGCGCGCCCATGAGCAGGGTGGCGAACGGGGTGACGCCGAACGTCATGGAGAAGATGGCCATCACTCGTCCGCGAAGCGCGTCTTCGGTGTGGAGCTGAAGCAGCGTGTTGTCCAGCGCGAGGTAGATGGAGTTCGCCACGCCGGCGAGCGCGAGGAGGAAGAACGATAGCACGAACAGGTGTGAGAAGGCGAAACAGACCACCAGGAAGCAGTAGACGAAGGTGCCGATGAGCACGGCTCGCCCGGGCCGCCGATCGAGCGCGCGGGAAGCGACGACCGAAGCCCCGACGATCGAGCCGAAGCCGACCGCCGAGGTGATAAGCCCGTACCCGCCCGCGCCCACGTGCAGGACGTCTCGCGCGAAGACCGGTAGGAACGAGACGTATGGGTACACGAGGATGGCGGGGATGAAGACCATGAGCAGGATGACGCCGGCGAGCTTGTTCCGCCAGGCGTAAGCGAACCCGCCACCGAATGACTCGAAGACGCTCAGGCCGGGTCCGCGGTGCTGGCGGACCGGGGCCAGCCTGAAGGTGAACGACGCCGAGAGCAGATAGCAGGCAGCCTGCAGCGCGAACGCGGCGGCAACGCTGACCAGCCCGATGATCGCGCCGCCAAGCGAGGGCCCGATGATGCGCGCAACGTTGCCGGCCAGCGAGTTGAGGGCGACCGCGTTGGCCAGATCTTCGCCACCGACGATGTCGTAGACGATCGCCTGGCGCGCCGGCAGGTTCATGGAGAGCGCCGCGCCGTCGGCGATGGCGGACAGGTACAGGTGCCAGACCTGGACCACATGGGTGACGACGAGGAGCGACAGCGTGGTGGCCGTGACGGCACCCGCGGCCGTGGCGATGACGATTACGGTGCGCCGGTTCACCCGGTCGGCGACGACGCCGCCCAGCGGCGACACGAGCAGGATGGTGGCGCCGCGAACGAAGGAGATCAGGCCGAGCTGGAAGGGCGAGTGGCTGAGCTGGAAGACCAGCCAGCCCAGGGCGACGGCCTGCACCCAGTCGCCAAGCTGCGTCCCCGCGGTGCCGCCGAGCAGCAGCCGGAAGTCACGGACCGCCAGGGAAGCGAACGCGCGGCCGCGCAGGTCCGGTCGGTTGACCTCGGACGCCGCCTGCGACGCAGATCTCCCCACCGCGGAAACGACGCCGTCCTTTCCTGCCGCGAAGGGATGGTAGCAGGGTTATTCGTTTGACCGAAGCGCGTTCAGGCGCTGGGGTGGGGCGCTTCGGCCGGCTCGCCGGCGGCGCGCAGGTGCTCGTCGGCCCAGACGAGGGCTGGTGGCAGCACCACCAGCGCGCTGATCAGCGAGAGGAGGAAGGCGATCGTGGTGACCTTGCCGAAGTCCTGGACGAGCGGGAAGTCGGCCGCCATCAAGGCGGCGAAGCCGGCGACCATGGTCAGGCCGGAGACGGTGATCGCGCGCCCGGTGTGACGCGCGGCGGTGAGCATGGCGGCGCGAGGCTCCACGCCAGCGGCCCGCTCCTCCGTGTAGCGACTGGTCAGCAACAGGTGGAACTCAATCCCCATCGCCACGATCAGCGGTCCGGCCACCGAGGTGAGTGGGTTCAGCGACGCGTGCAGCAGCCACATCATGCCGCCCGTCCAGCCGACCATCAGCGCCACCGGGAAGACGAGGATGAACGACTTGAGCGGGTCCCGATAGACGACGGTGAGCGCGACGAAGACGAAGCCGAGCGCGATCAACGCCATCACGTCGCGGTTGGCCGCGAGCCGGGAGGCGGCCTCGGCGCCGATCACGGAGAGTCCGGCTGGCGCGATATGGACGCCGGCAGGAGGCGGCGGCAGCTCGGACATGATCTCGTCCGTGAGCTGCTTCTGCTGGGTCAGCGGCAGGTTCTTCATGACGAAGACGATGGCGGCCTGGGTGTAGTCCGGCGCGATGACCTGCGACGACAGGTCGGGCGGCGTGGCGGTGAGGATCTGCTTCGCCTGCTGCTGGTCGGGGAGCTGGCCGCTGGGCGTGCTGCCCTTGAGCAGCGACGCCACGCTGGAGGCGCTTAGGAGGGTGTCGGGATGTCGGGACAGCTCTTTCTGCTCGACGGATAGCATCCACTGCAGGACGTCGGGCCGCAGCATGTCGCCGCCCCAGACGTAGAGGTCGAGTGAGCCGTTGGAGCCCGCCACGGCCTCGATCTGGCGGAGGTCGCGCACCGCGGCGTTGTTCGACGGCAGGAACTGCTCCGGCTGACTCTTGACCACCAGGCGTCGGTCGCCCATGACGCCGAGGATGGCAGCCACCAGGCCGATGAAGACGATCAGGAACGGACGGGAGACGGTGGTGCGGATCAGGCCGGGGAGGATGCGCTCGAGGTCGAACCAGCGATTGTGATGGACCTCGCCGGCCGGGAAGCGGGCCTCGCGGTCACGCAGGCTGAGCGCGCCCCCGATGACGGCGATGGCGTAGATGAAGAGCACGACCGCGCCGACCGCGAGCATCGCCGCGAAGAGGTGGATCAGCGGCACCGCGGACCACAGCAGCGCCAGGAAGCCCACCAGCCCAGCGATGACCGCCACGACGAGCGGCGGCCCGATGCCGCGCAACGCCTTGGCCATGGCCTCGGCGCGCGAGTCGCTGCGGGCCGTTTCCTCCTCATAGCGATTGTGGACCTGGATGGCGAAGTCCACCCCCAGGCCGAGCAGGATCGGCAGGCCGCTGATCGTGGCCAGGGTGAGCGGGATGGCCAGATAGCCGATCAGGCCGAAGGAGGCGGTGGTGGTGAGCAGTACCTCGATGATGGCGAGCAGCCGCCAGCGCGCCGGGAACAGGAACGCCAGCACGAGGACCATGACCAGGACGGTGACCACGGCCATGACGGCGATGCTGTGCCGCATGCCCGTCTCCAACGAGCGGACGAGCAGCGGCGAGCCACTGGCGACGACGCCCAGCCCGGTGAAGTGGGCGGCATGCGCGGCGTCGTAGACGAGCTTGGCGGCGCTGGACTGCGCCTCGAGCGGAAGGTTGCCGCGCAACGTGACGACCAGCAGGAAGTGCTCGCTGTCGGGGACGATGCCGGCCACCTCCGGTCGAGGCTTGCCGTTCGAGCCGAGGAGGACGAAACGGACGAACGCCGGGTTGTCGATGGACGGCGTGCCGGCGCTGGCGAGGGCGTCGATCTCCGCCTGGTGCTGTGCCAGGTACTGAGTCAGGGCGGCCTGGCTGGCGGCGTCCTCGGCCGCTTTCACCTCGGCGGGGGACTTGCCGACGGCCAGCGCATCGGCGCGCGCCTTGGCGGCGGCTTGGGCCTGGAGCTGGCCGATCTCCTTCATCGCCGCTTCTTGCTGAATGGGCAGTTGCTTGATCGCGAAGCGAACGAGCGAGATCGGGCTGGTGACGCTGAGCAGCAGGTCACCGCGCTTCGCCAGCTCGTCCTGAAGCGCGGCAAGGGTGCTCAGGTTGTGTGGGTTGGTGAGCTCCGCCATCGGGCCGGAGAGCATCACCACCATCGCATCGCCGCCGAAGGTGGCCTGGTACGCCTGGTTGTCGCGGTAGACGGCGCTGCTGGTAGGAACGAACTGGTCTTGACCGGTCTTGATCCGGAGCCGCGTGAGCCCGGGGACACACGCGGCGGCCGCGACGATGCTCAGGAGAAGAACGCGCGCGGGCCAGCGGACCACCCCCTCGGCGACCCGGTCCCACGCGCCGTCGAGCAGTCGCCTCACGGCGCACGCACCTCCGGCCCGAAGCGATAGCCGGGCTTGACGTGGCGGGCGGTGATCATCGTCTTGATGTTGCCGCGCACGTTGAAATCCCCGACCACCTCGAGGAAGCGAGGCTGGAGCGCGGCGAGCAGGTCGTCGAGGATACGGTTCACCGCCGCCTCGTGGAAGAGGTACTCGCTGCGGAACTTGTTGATGTAGAGCTTGAGCGACTTGAGCTCAACGATGTGCTGGTCCGGCACGTAGCGGATGTGCATCGTGGCGAAGTCCGGGAACCCGGATCGTGGGCACAAGCAGGTGAACTCCGGACACGTGAACGCGATCTCGTAGTCGCGCCCCGGGTTCGGGTTCGGCAGCGCCCCGAGCCGCGCCTCGGCGATCTGCGCTTCGCCGTAGCGCTCCATACCTAGCCTCCCGATGTACATTCTAACGCCGAGCGCCAGCATCGCTCGCGGCACGCTCGTACAATAGGGTGGTGCGAGCTCCCCGCCGTGTTCCGCTGGCTGCTGCGCTCGCGTCGACCTTGATGCTGCTCGCCGCCTGCGGCGGCGGCAAGCGCCAGTCGTCGCCCACGGCGACGCCCGGCCTCCCTACCTTCACCCCCACCGGAACCGCCACGCCTCACGCTTCGCCGACCGCCGCGCCGCGCGACGCACGTTGGCTGGCCTATCTGCGCCCCTCGGGACGCGAGATGCAGCTCCGCCTCGTCCGTGGAGATGGCGGCGGCGATCGGCTCGTCGCCGATGGCGTGACCGGCTTCGCGTGGAGCCCTGATGGTCGCGCGCTCGCCTACTGGGGGACGGCCGCACCCGTCCACGTGGTCCAGGTCGGCGACAACGGGACGTTGGGCGGCGTCACGTCGCTTGCCGTGGGCGCCGACGCGGCCTTCTCGCCTGACGGTCAGCGCTTGGCGTTCCGCGAGCCGGTCAGCGGAGCGGGAGGCTGGCGGCTGGTGGTTGCGCCGACCGGCGGCGGTGGCGCCGCGCTCCCGCTCACCCGGGACACGGAGTGGGACTGGGGCGCGCCCGCATGGACCGCCGACGGGCGCATCCTTGCCGAGGGCGGGCCATACGCGCTCGCGGGCGCCAGCGGCAACACGGCGTTCAGCTTCTACCTGATCAGCGGCGACGGCACCCGCACGCGCCTGCCGGTCGGCAATCTCAGCGGTCGCACGCCGACGGACGTCGCCGCCTCGCCCGACCGGCGGGCGATGGCCTACACGACCACGGTGCACAATAGTGCCTGCTCGGCCTCGGGCAGCGCGCAGGTGGTGGGAGTAGACGGCACCAGCCACGAGTTCCGGGTGCACGACCTGCTGCCGCGGCCTTCGTCCGACTACGACGAGGTCCCCTATGGTGTGACCTGGGCGGGAAGCGGCGCGCTGCTCTACAGCGCCGGGACGTTTGACGTCACGGCCTGCATGCGTTCCCCCAGCGGCCCGACGGCCGCCATGAGCGGGACGCCTGACCTGTTCCGCATCTCGCTGCAGGGCGGCGCTCCGGCCAAGCTGCTCGAGGACGCGGCCTGGCCGGCGCTATCGAACGACGGGCAGCTCCTCGCGTACACGCGCGGAGCGGCAGGCGGCTCGCCGGCGGTGGTGGTCGCCGCCGCGGATGGCAGCGGCGCAGCCGTGGTGGCGCAGGGCACGCGACCGCAGTGGCGGCCGTAGGGGTGGGCCGTCCGTGACCGTCCGTGCTCGGGCCGATGGAGTCGATTCGTGTGCGCGACTCGGACGGCGACGCGACCGACAGCGCGGACCAGGCGGCCGGGACCGCGTGAACGGCCACCCAACGGGATAGGCCATCCCCTTCCGGGCCACGAAGCAGGCGGGAAATGGTCGAAACGGATCTTTCAGAACCCTGCTGCTAACCGGCCTCCGACGGGTCGGTGGACAGGGCGACCTCGTGCATCTCCAGAGCGGAAGGCCCGGACACCATGCCCTCGGGACCGGACCGTGCGTGGGCTCGCTGGAAGGACTCGCTCTGCATCCATCCCTCGAAGCTGGCGCGGTCCTTCCAGTAGGTGAGCACGACGTAGGTGCCGGCCTCGACCGGGCGTAGCACCTGGGTCTTGATGAAGCCGGGCACGTTGGTGGTGCGCCCGAGGGTGGCGCGAAACATCGACTCGAACGTGTCGGCGTGCGCGGGGTTGACGGGCACGCGGTTGGCGACGACGAACATCCGGCAGCGGGTTCCTTCAACAGTCGTCCCCGCGGTGGCGGGGCACGGTCCAGGGTAGCAGGACGCGGTGGTCACGCGTCCGGGCGCTCGGCCGCGCTGGCCCGCCGCTGGCGCAGGTACGCCGGCAGGCCGCCCCGTGGCGAGAGCCCGAGCCCCGCGAGGAAGACCGCCGTGGCGAGCAGGACGATCGTGCTTCCGGGTGGCACGTCGAGGTGCGCCGCGAGGAACAGCCCCAGCACTCCCTCGATCGCCCCGAGGGCCGCGGCGAACAGCATCATGCTGCTGAGGCGCTCAGCGTAGAGGCGCGCCGTCGCGGCCGGGGTGACGATCATCGCGAGAACGAGGATGTTGCCGACGGTCTTGAGCGCCACCACGATGGTTACCGTAAGCAGGCCGAGAAGCAGCAGGTCGAGCGCGAAGACCGGGTAGCCCATGGCCGCGGCGCTCACCGGATCGAAGGCGGCCAGCTTCAGCTCCTTGAAGATCGCCAGGGTGATGCCGATCACGAGCGTGCCCATGATCGTCGACACGACGAGATCGGCGGTGGAAACGCCGAGGACCTGGCCGAAGAGGAACGCGCTCAGGTCCTGCCGGTAGCTGACGGTACGACTCAGCAGGAACACACCGAGGGAGAACGCGCCGACGAAGAGCACGCCGATGGCGGTATCGGCGGTGACGCGGCGGCTGCGTGCCACGACGCCGATCGCCAGCGACGTGAGCAGGCCGGCCACGAGCCCACCGGCGAAGAACGACCCGCCGACGATCTGGGCGACCACGACGCCCGGGAAGACCGCGTGGGTCAGCGCGTCGCCGAAGAACGACCAGCCGCGCAGCACCACGAAGGTGCCCAGGGCGCCACAGAGCAGCCCCATGATGAGCACCGCACCGAGCGCGTGGCGGAAGAACTGGAACTGCATCGGGTCGGTGAACCAGCTAGCGATGGCGTTCATGATGCGCAGCTCCCACGTCGACCGGGCGATGGGTGACGAGAGCTTCGTGGAAGAGGAGCTGCCCCCCGTAGGTGCGCCGCAGCGTCTCGGCCGTGAGGGCTTCGACCGGCGGGCCGAAGGCAACCAGGCGTCCTTCGTTCAGGAAGACGAGGTGGGTCGAGACGTGGCCGGCCATCTCCAGGTCGTGGGTGGCCATGACCACGGTCGCGCCCTGGCCGACCTGGCGCTGCAGGAGATGGATCACCTGGTCCTGGCTGGCCGCGTCCACGCCGTTGAGCGGCTCGTCGAGCAGCAGCAGGCCGGCCTGCCGGGCAAGGGCGCGTCCGATGAAGACCCGCTGTTGCTGGCCGCCGGAGAGATTCACGATCTGCTCCCCGGCGCGGTCGGCGAGCCCCACCTGGCGCAGCGCGTCGAGCGCGGCCGCGTGGTCGGGGTGGGAGAGGGGGCGCAGCCAACCCGCCCGGGAGTAGCGCCCCATCTCGGCCACTTCTTGCACGGTCACGGGGAACTCCCAGTGCACCTCCTCTCGCTGCGGCACATAGGCGATGCGGCCGCGGGCGCGCTGCACCGACTGGCCGAAGATGCGCACGCCACCGTGACGGGCCCGCACCATGCCGGCCACCGCACGCAGCATGGTGCTCTTGCCCGAGCCGTTCGGCCCGATGACGCTCACGAACGCAGCGGGCGGCAGCGTCAGGCTCAGGCGGCGCAACGCCACCCGCTCGCCGTACGCCACGGTGAGGTCGACGATCTCGACGGCGGGGAGGCTCTGACTCACCGCAACGCCTCCGCGATGGCCCGCGCGTTGGACACCATCATGCCGATGTAAGTGCCAGCATCGGAGCCGGGCGGTCCCAGACTGTCGCCGTAGAGGTCTGTGACCACCTTGACGCCGGCATCCCTGCCGATCTGCTCAGCCAGCTTCGGGTTGAGGCTCGCCTCAGCGAAGATGGCTTTGACCCCCTGGTCGCGGATCGCCCCGACGAGCGCCGCGAGCTGCTGGGTGGTTGGCTCCGAGCTGGTGCTGAGCCCGCGGAGGATAGTGCCGACATAGTCGAGCCCGAAGTGATCGGCGAAGTAGTGGAACGCGTCGTGATCAGTGACCAGCTTGCGGCCCGCCGTGGGGACGGTGTCGAAGATGGACTTGACCTGCGCGTCCATGGTCCGCACCTGCTGCAGGTAGCGGTTGGCGTTGGCGCGGTAGGCGGTGGCATCGGCCGGATCGGCCGCGACCAAGGCATCGCGGATGGCCGGGACCATGCGCTCCACGTTCGTGGGGTCCATCCAGTAGTGGGGGTCGGGCTGGCCGGCGTCGTAACGCAGGTGAACGACGGCGGAGAGGTCCACGGTCGGGCGGGAGCCGCCGGCGTTCTTGAGGACGCGGTCCAGCCAATCGTCCAGCCCGGCACCGTTCTTGAAGACGACGCGCGAGCGCGCGACCTGCTCCACAGCATCCGTGGTCGGCTCGTAGTCGTGGGGGTCTCGGTTGGGTCCGACGAGCGAGACCACGGCAGCCCGGTCGCCGGCGATGTTGCGAACGATGTCGGCGATTTGAGTGGTCGTGCCCACGATGAGCGGCTTGCCTGCCGGGGTCGCAGTCCCGCGGCTGCCGCAGGCGGCCGCGAGGGCGGCGAGGAAGAGGACCGCGGCCGTGGGCAGCACGTGTCGATACCAGGTATCACTCTTGCCGGGCCGACGGCGAAGGGGTGATCGCATCGGCGGTGTCCGCTCGTTCAGGCTTCCCGCGCCCGGCAGTCGGCGCAGCGGCCGTAGACCTCGAGCCAGTGCCCGTCGACGGCAAACCCGCTCGCGGCGGCGAGGCGGGCGAGGTCGGAGTCGATATCGCAACCCTGGAGGTCGTCGACGCGCCCGCAGCTCACGCAGACGAGGTGGTGGTGGTGACCGGCGCCGCTCCAGCGGTAGGCGAGGGTGCCGTCCTCGAGGCGGACGCGGCAGAGAAGGTCGCGCTCGGTCAGCATGCGGATGGTGCGGAAGACGGTAGCGCGGCCGACGGCAGGGCCGACGGCGTGGATGAGCTCGTCGGGAGTGAAGTGGTCGGGCATGGCGGCGATGGCGCGCAACAACTCGCGGCGGGGGCGGGTAAGGCGGTAGCCCGCCGCGCCGAGCGACTGCTCCGCGGCGTGGACGCGCGGGGCGAGGGTAGACTGGCTCGACATAGTGGCAGTTTAGAGCTTAGTGATACCTAGTGTCAAGAAATCCCGGGCAGGGGGAACGCGGGGGCGCTGCGGTCCCGCCGCGAACACCGCCGGGGTCTGGGGCTGTCCTCCAGATACGAACCCCCCCTCCTGGTGTACAGACCAGGAAGGGGGGATGGTCGAACGGATCTCTCAACAGCTCGCTAGCGGAAGCGCAGTCGCGCCGTGCGTGTCGCGTCCCAGAACGCTCCGACCGCGATCACGAAGAGCGCGCCCACCATCAGCAGGAATCCGATGCTCAGGTGATGGAGGCTGTACCACCGCACCGGGGTCGTGATGACGAGGTCGTTGAGCGGCACGAGCAGCCCGACGATCCCTGCCAGCACGAACACCCAGCCGCCCCAGAAGAGCGTGGTGCTGGAAACCCGGCGCCCGACAAACGCCATCGCGTCGACGCCCATGTGCCGCGACTGCATCCAGGCGCCGACGGCGGCGCCGAACAGCACCATGGTCACCATCGTGCCGAGGCCGAACATCAGGCCGGGGACCCACCCCAGGTACACGCTCGGCATGGCGGGCGCCAGCGCCGCGTAGATCACGGTCGCGAAGGCGCCGGTCCCCCAGCCGGCGACGAAGCCGTGGAGCAGGGCGAGCTTCGCCGGCACCGGCCTGCCGGTCTCCAGTGGCTCCTCACCTACCTCGTGGTGGAAGAGGTGCAGGGCGTGGCCGTGGCGATGTAGGTAGCGCCCTGCCAGCACCATCAGCAGGCCGACGACCACGTACAAGGCCTCCTCGAAATGGGGGAGCGAAAGAAAGCCGACCAGCGCGAGGGCCGCGAGCTCGGCGGCGATGGCGCGCTGCAGGGTGAAGGCCAGCGAGAACAGAAAGCCGGACAACATCCCGCGCCGCGTGCTGAAGCCGCCGATGGCGTATGAGAAGGTGATCGGCCAGGTATGCTCGTCGGGCGTGATGCCGTGCAACACGCCGAGCAGGAAGGCCGCGGCAAGCAGCAGCGGCACCGGGAGGCCGGCGCCTGGGTCTAGTAGTTCATGCATGGTAGTGCTCTTTCTGCGCGGCGAACGCGTGCGCTGGTTGCTGGGAGGCGGAGCGGCGCGGGCGCCCGGGCGCTCTCGCCGGGTGCTATATGAGACTTAGTATCACGTGCTCCGCCAAGGGTTGCCGGTGGTCGGTCTGTCATCGGCTATCTCCGAGGCTCAGCCGCCGCCGCGCGCCCGGCAGTGGCCGCCGCGTCGGTCGACCTCGAGCGGGCGAGGCTGGGCGGCGCGAGGAGGAGCGCCGGGGGTGAAACAGGGCGGGCGGGTGAGGCGGCGGCCGGCCGCACCGAGAGACGGCTCGGCGGCGCGGGCGCGCGGAGTGGTGGTGGACTGACTGATCATGGCCGCAGTCTAGGGCCTATTGATACTAAGTGTCAAGTGGCACCACCGCCTGAGTGTCCGCCGGCCGCGTCTCCGCTCTCGCGGCGAGCGCCTGGCGGGCCGGCCGCGTTTGCTCGTGCCGAGGTCAGCCAAGGCCGGTGGGGGCGGTGACAGGACGAGGATTCCGGTCGGGCGACACCGTTCGTCGCAGGGCGGCTGTCGAGGCGAGGGCGAAGAGCGGCCTGGGCGCTCAGGGGCGGGTACGCACACACCTCGGCAATCCTGGGCCGATTATCGCGGCCGAGGAGGCTTTGCCTACCTATCTGGGGTATGGTAGCCTGCAGCAGTAAGGGAGGTCGCCGGTGGTTCGCGACGAGAACAGCTCGCTAGATGAGATCGACCGGGAGCGCAGGCGCCGGGTGCTGGACCGTCTGCGCAAGATCGAGGGCCAGGTGCGCGGCATCGCGCGCATGGTCGAGGGGAACCGTGATTGCGAGGCGGTCATCACCCAGATCCTTGCTGCCAGGGCGGCGCTCGACCGCGCAGCGGCGGAGATCGCCGACGGCTACGTGGACGAGTGCCTGCGCGGGGCAACGGTCGCCGGGGCGCACTCGCGGATCACGCGCATCATCGGGCTGCTGTCTCGCGCGGGCTGACGGCCCTTTCCGGATCAGACGGGAGCAGGACAGAGGAGGGCCGAACCAATGGGTTGGTTCCGCAACGGCGCGCGCAGCGCGCTGGAGGTCGATGCACGCCGCGCGCACGAGATGGTGCGCGATGGCACCGGTGTGCTGGTGGACGTCCGCGAGCAATGGGAGTGGACGCAGGGGCATGCGCCCGACGCGAAACACGTCCCGCTGGACGGGATCGTCGCCCGGGCGGGCGAGCTGCCGCGCGACCGCGCGGTGCTGTTCATCTGCCATAGTGGGAACCGCAGCCTGACCGCGGCGCAGTACTTTCAGCAGCTCGGCTACGATGCGCTCTCGGTTGCGGGCGGCATCGGGGCCTGGGCCGCGGAGGGTCTGCCCGTCGCGCGCCGGTAAGGCGGGCGCCCGGGCACAGGGGTTGGGATGGGGGTCGCAGCGGGGATGCTCGCCACCGCCCTTGGCATGCTGATCGGTCTGTCGCTGGGGGCGATCGGTGGCGGCGGCTCGATCCTGACGATCCCCATTCTCGTCTACGTGCTGGGCGTGGACGTGCACGCCGCAACCGGGACCTCGTTGGTCATCGTGGGCGCGAACGCGGCCTTCGGCGCGCTGGTGCATGGTCGTGCGGGCCGCGTGCTCTGGGGGCAGGGCGGGCTGTTCGGGCTGCTGGGCACGGGTGGCGCGCTGGGCGGCGGCTGGCTCAACCATGTCCTGCCGGGCCACGCGGTGCTCGCGGGCCTCGCGGCGCTGATGCTGGTCGCGGCCTGGCGTATGTGGGCCCAGCGTGGCACGAGCTTGCGGGCGCGGGGCCGCCAATCGTGGTGGAAGGTGGCCGGGGCCGGCAGCGTGGTCGGCTTCATGACGGGGTTCTTCGGGGTCGGTGGCGGCTTCGTCATCGTGCCGGCGCTCGTGCTGGTGCTCGGCGTGGGCATGACCTACGCCGTCGGCACCTCGTTGCTGGTGATCGCTATCAACTGCGCCACGGGCCTGATCCCGTACATCCGCAGCGGCTCGCTCGACCTGGGCCTGGCCGCGCTGATGGTCGTGGGAGGCGTGGCAGGGATTTACGCCGGCGCGCACATTGCCGGCCGCTCGCGCGACCAGCGGCTGCGTGAGGCGTTCGCGGTGGTGGTCGTGCTGCTCGCGGTCTACCTGCTCTACCGGCAGGCGGCCGTGGTGCTGGCGTGAGGGAGGCCGAAGCGCATGGAAATCATCCAATTCGTCGCCGATGCACTGGGAGACGCGTCCTATCTTGTCGTGTCCGACGGTGAGGCAGCGGTTGTGGACCCGCAGCGCGACGTACGGCCGTACATGGCCGCGGCGGCCGAGCGCGGGGCGCGCATCGCCTACGCCTTCGAGACGCACGTGCACAACGACTACCTCTCGGGTGGACCGGAGCTTGCGGCCCGGGGTGCGACGGTGGTCGCGCCCGCCCAGGCCCGGTTGGAGCTCCCCCACCGGGGCGTGGCCGATGGAGAGGAGATCGCGGTCGGACGGGTGCGGCTGCGCGCGGTGGCGACCCCCGGACACACGCATGAGCACACGGCGTACGTGGTGGTCGATGAAGACGGAAGGGTCCGGGGCGCCTTCACGGGTGGCGCGCTGCTGATGGCGGCCGCGGGGCGCACCGACCTGCTCGGGCCGGCGCACACCGAGCCGCTGACCCGCATGCAGTGGGAGTCGGCGCAGCGCATCGCCGGGCTGCTGCCCGCGGACGGCGAGATCCTGCCGACGCACGGCGCGGGCTCGTTTTGCAGCACCGCGGTCGTGGGCAGCGAGCGCCGCGCGACGCTGGCGGCGGAACGCGGCCGAAACCCGGCGCTGCTGACGTCCGACTACGAGGCGTTTCGCGAGAGGCACCTGGCGCACCTGCCGCCCGTGCCCGGCTACTACCGCCACATGGCGCCCATCAACCGCGCGGGCGCACGGGTGTACCGACAGCCGCCCGTGCCGGCTGGCCTGGCGCCGGCGGCTGTCGGAGCCCTGGCCGCCGAAGGAGTCCAGATCGTCGACGTCCGGCGTCGTTTCGACTTCGTGCGCGGGCATGTCCCCGGTTCGGTCGTCATCGAGGAGGATGGGTCGATGCTGGCCTACTTCGGCTGGCTGATCCCGTTCAATGCGCCGCTGGTGCTGGTCACATACGGCGAGGCCCAGGCCGAGCGCGTGACCGTCGAGCTGTTCCGCATCGGCTACGAGGACGTGCGGGGGTACGTCCCGTTCGCGGACTGGGCCGCCGACCGGCCGGTCGACGCGCTGGACACGCTAGAGGTCGAGGAAGCGCGTGCGGTCGTGGAGGGCGGCGCTCGGCCGGTCCTGGACGTGCGCTTCGAGGACGAGCACCTGACGTCGCCGCTGCCCGGCGTGTTCCCGCGGCCGATCGACGGCCTGCCGACCTGGGCGGACGAGGTCGGCGATGAACCGGTGCTGCTGATCTGCCGCACGGGACATCGTGCGACGATGGCAGCGAGCTTCTTGAGGGCGCGAGGCCGGCGGGTGAGCTGCCTGATCGAGGGCGGTGCGGCGGATCTGCAGCCGCCGGCCGGCGTAAGCGCGTGACACGACGGGGCGGCGGCGCCGCAGCGGGCGCCTGGCATACCGAGCACCATTCGCGGAGGACTATCGTGAAAGAGATCGCAGAGTACGGCTATCAGGTGAGGCTCGACCTGCCGCTGGAGCAGGCGCGCGAGCGCGTCGCGGCCGCGCTGAAGGAGCAGGGCTTCGGCATCCTGACGGAGATCGACGTGCAGGCGACCTTGCGTGACAAGCTGGGCGAGGAGACG
This sequence comes from Chloroflexota bacterium, assembly GCA_021787985.1. Classification (GTDB taxonomy): domain Bacteria; phylum Chloroflexota; class Dehalococcoidia; order DSGV01; family DSGV01; genus JAJYLG01. The sequence continues at coordinate 20,110 of JAJYLG010000030.1, read as the reverse complement.
GCCCCGTATCGCATCCTCGGGGTGTGCAACCCACAGCTCGCTCATCGGGCGTTGGGCGTCAACCCGCACGTTGGCCTGATGCTGCCGTGTACCGTGACGCTCCATGCGGAGGGCGCCAGCACCGTCATCGAGGTGCTGCGACCCGAGGCGGCGTTGCGGGTCGTGGGCGACGCGTCGCTGCAACCGATCGCGGCCGAGGCGGAGCGGCGGCTGCGCGCGGTGGGGGAGTCGCTGGAGCGCGCGCCGGTCCGCTAGCGCGCTCGCGTTGGGGGCGCCAGCGGGGCGCGTTGCGGTCTGAGATCGGGGGTCGGAGACGGCGGGAGACGCGCTCAGCGTCCGCGTTCGTCGCCCCACAGCAGCACGTGCAGCCTTGGCGTGACCCGCCAGCCGCGGGCGATCGCCTCGGGCACGAGCCAGCGTATTCGTTCGAGCACGGTCGCGGCGGTCGTTCCCTCCGGCATGAGCAGCACACGGCGCTCGGGCAGGTCATGTTCGCGCACCAGTGACGCCACCTCCGCGAGGTCCCGCGGCTCGGCGACGACGAACTTGAACCACGCGCGGCCCGTGTCCCGCAGCGCGCGCAGCGCGGCCGCGTGGATGCGCCCCGGCCCGTCGTTGCCGGAGGAGGCGAGCTTGGGCGAGACGTTCCACTGGTCGACGAGCTCAGCGAGGCGCCCCGGCGGCACCGTCCCGTTCGTCTCGACCTCGAAGACAAAGGCTTCCGGGCGCAGCAGCTCCGTGAGCTCGGCGACGGCCGGGCGCTGCAGCAGCGGCTCGCCGCCGGTCACGATGAGCCGCCGAGGCGGTCCGCCGGCGGAGGCCCTGATGCGGGCCGCGACCTCGCTCACCGGCCAGTGCCCCGTCAGCCGGCGACGGTCGAACAAGGCCCAGTCCCACGTGTAGGCGGTGTCGCACCAGCCGCAGTGCAGGTTGCAGCCGGCCAGCCGCACGAAGGCAGCCGGAGCGCCGACCGTCACGCCTTCCCCCTGAACGGACGTGAAGATCTCCGGCTCGCCCGATGGCATGCGGCTGAGGAGGAGGTCGGTCATCGCAGCGCCGGGTCGGGGAGGCCGGCGGCGGCGAAGCCCTCCGCGCGCAGCCGGCAGGAGTCGCAGCGCCCGCACGGCCGTGCGCCGCCAGCGTAGCACGACCAGGTCAGCTCGAGCGGCGCCGCCAGCTCCACGCCGAGCCGGACGATCTCGGCCTTGCCCAGCGCGAGGATCGGCGTCTCGACGCGGATCGGCACGCCGTACTCCGTGCCGATCTTCGACCCGCGGCAGAGCGTCTCGCTCACCTGTGCGTAGTACTCCGGCCGGCAGTCAGGGTAGCCGGAGTAGTCGATGGCGTTGGCGGCGATGTAGACCGCCGCCCGCAGCTCCGCCGGAGAGGCGCCGTGCTGCTCGATCGCCTCCAGCGCGGCGCTCTCGACGAGCGCGGCCGCCAGCGCGATGAAGAAGGTGTTGCGCAGCGGGACGTACGTGCTGGGGATGGCCGTTCCCGCCGCTTCGAGTGGGCGGTCTTGTGGCAGGGGGAAGCGCTCCGGGGTGGTGAGCGAGCTGTACCAGGCCAGGGCGCCGAAGAAGGAGACGTCGGCCTCGCGCTGCGGGATGGCGAGCGCGGACGCGACCGCGCGCGCCGCGTCGAGCTCGCGGGCGTGGCGCTGACCGTAGCGCAGGGTGAGCGCCTGGAGCTGGACGGCGCGCCGGCGGGCGAGGGCGGCGACCACGCAGCTATCGAGGCCGCCCGAGAGCAGGACGACGCCTAAAGACTGCATACGAGATCAGCGTACGGCGGCCCGGCGCGGTTGACACGGGAGCGAGGGCGCGGCGAGCATGAAAGTGAGTCTTGATTCAGGAATGTGCCGTGTCGCGCCGCCCCAGCGCTTCCCGTGACCAGATCGTCCAAGCGGCCATCGCGGTCTGCCGCGAGCGCGGGGTCGGCGCTCTGACGATCGGTGAGGTGGCGCGCCGTTGCCGCATCGCCGAGGGGACGGTGTACAACTACGTGACCGGCAAGGCGGAGCTGCTGCGGTTGTGCGCGGCCGCCGGCGGTGACGCTCCGGCGCCGATCTTCGAGCGGCTGCTCTGCGAGCGGCCGGCCGGTCGCGGCGAATGGATGGAGGCGGCGGCGGTGCGCGCGGTGCACTTCTTCCGCCTCCTGCTGCCCGGCCTACTGGTCGCCTGGGCCACGCCTGCCGGCTGGCGGCCCGACCCGGCGAAGCAGCAACGAGCGGGAGAGCTGCTGGCGCAGCTCATCCTTCGCGCGTATCCGGCCCTCACCCGTGAGGATGCGGCCATGCTGGCCACGACCTTCCTGGCCGCCTGCTGGTATCGCGCGTACACCGAGACGGTATTCCACCGTCAGCCGGACGAGGCGGGTGACCCCGCGTTCGCGCGCGGGCTGGCGGCCGTGGTGTCGCGGGCGGCGCGCGGCGCCGGATCATCAGAAGGGGAGCATGAGGAGATGGCCGATGGCTGATACAGGGACGACGGTGATGCCGCGAGCCGAGCAGCGGGAGCCCGGAAGCGGGCCCGCGATTCGGACGCGCGAGCTGGTCAAGCGCTACTCCAACGGGACGCTCGCGGTCGACCGGCTCGAGCTGGAGGTGCGCCAGGGCGAGATCTTCGGGCTGCTCGGGCCGAACGGCGCGGGCAAGACGACGACCGTCGGGATGCTCACCACGCGAGTCACGCCGACCGCCGGCGAGGCGTGGGTGGCGGGTGTCGAGGTGCGCCGCCACGCGGTGCAGGTCAAGCGGCTGATCGGCGTGGTCACCCAGTCGAACACGCTCGACCGCAGCCTGACCGTGCAGGAGAACCTCTACTATCACGGGCGCTACTTCGGCTTGAACGGCCGGGAGGCGGCCGTGGAAGCCGATCGCATCCTCGAGATGGTGCGGCTCAAGGAGCGCGCCCGCGCCCCGGTGGACCAGCTCTCGGGCGGCATGCAGCAGCGCCTGCTCATCGGTCGCGCGCTGGTCCATCGTCCGCAGGTGCTGTTCCTGGACGAACCGACGGCCGGGATCGATCCGCAGGCGCGGCTGGCGCTCTGGGAGATCCTGCGGGAGCTGCACGAGGGGGGACAGACGATCCTGCTCACCACCCACTACATGGAAGAGGCGGACCGCCTTTGCGAGCGGGTGGCGATCATGGACCGCGGCCGCATTCTGGCGCTCGGCTCGCCCGAGGACCTCAAACGCTCGCTCGGCGCCGAGACGATCATGACGTTGCAGGTCGAGCCGATGAGCGAACGCCTGGTAGCGGGGCTCTCCGGGTTGCCCGGCGTGCTGGGAGTGGAGCGCGGGCCGCGCGGGTTGGACCTCTACGCGGACGGCGCGCGGGGTCTGCTGCCGCGCGTCGTCGAGACTGCGCTCGCGGAGAACGCCGAGCTGCACGATCTCTCGCTGGCGGCGCCGACGCTCGAGACGGTCTTCATCAAGCTGACAGGGAGGGATCTGCGCGAATGACCGCTGGTTCTGTCACCTTCTCGTCCGCAACCTCACGGCGCGCGCCGCGGCTGGCGGTCGTCTGGACGTTCCTGGCGCTGATGCAGCGCGACGCGCGCGTCCTGCGCCGCGAGTTCCTCCCTTTCCTCCTGCGAACGGTGGTCCAGCCGTTCCTCTTCGTCTTCGTGTTCGCGTACGTGCTGCCGAAGATCGGGCAAGGCCAACGGGGCTTTGGAGAGGTGCTCGTGGCCGGGCTGATGGGCTCCTCGATCATCTTGCAGGGAATTCAGGCGGTGGCGATCCCGTTGGTTCAGGAGTTCAGCTTCACTCGCGAGATCGAGGACCGTGTCATGGCCCCGCTACCCGTGTGGGGCGTGGCTGTCGAGAAGATCGTGTTCGCCTTCCTTCAGTCGCTGCTGGCAGCCGCCGTCGTCTTCCCGCTGCTGTACCTCGTGCCGCTGCAGCGACCGGACATCCGGGTACAGCCGCTCGTGCTGGCCACGGTCCTGCCGCTGGGGGCGCTGGTGTCCACCTCCCTGGGGCTCTGGATCGGTTCGGCCGTGAATCCCCGGCAGGTCCCGCTGGTGTTCTCTCTGATCGTGATCCCGGTGACCTTCCTGGGGGCCGTCTACTATCCCTGGGCGGCGTTGTCGTCGATCCGCTGGCTGCAGGTGCTTACGCTCGTGAACCCGCTCGTGTACATGAGCGAGGGGCTACGCGCGGCGCTGACGCCACAACTGGGGCACATGCACTATCTGGCCGTGTACGGCGGCCTGCTGGCCGGCGTCGCGGTCTTCGGCTACTTCGGCGTGCGCGCCTTCATCCGGCGGGTCGTTTCCTGAAGCCGCGATAGTCCAGTCAGCGGGCGCGCCCCGCGCCGCCGCACTGCTAGGCTAGAGAGGCAGCCGGGGACGCGCGACGTCGCCGTGCCGAGGATGGACGCGATGAGGAACATCGACCAGGATGTGGCCCTGACCGCCGAGGAGACCGTGGCGCGGGCGGCCGCGGGCGACGTCGCAGCCGCCCGCCAGGTTATTCAGTCCCTGGTCGCGACCGACCCGGCCGTCGAGCGGCCGGTATTCCGCGCGATCATCACCAGCGCCGACCCCGCGCTGTGGAAGGAGCTGGCTCGCTGGACCGTCGCCGGGCAGTGGGCTCGCGTCCACGTCCCGGCGCCGATGGGCCGCTTCCCCCGAGCGGTTGGCGCCGTCCGCGCGCTCGCCGGCCTCGCTCGCGACCGCGCTGTTCCCGCGGTTACTCGGGCGGCGGCCGACCTGGCAAGCGCTTCGGATGCCGTCGACCGCCGCGCGGCCGCGGAGCTCGCCCACTGGCACCCCGGGGTCCTGCCGGTGGAGGCCCTCGCGCGGCTGATGGACGACCCGGAGCTGGCCGTGCGCGTTGCCGCCGCGCGCGCGCTTGCCGAGCTCCACGACCCGGCGGCGCTGCCCGCGCTGGTGCACACATTGGACCGGGACGACGAGTCGGCCGTCGAGGCCGAGCATGCGCTCATCCGATATGGCCGTGCCGCGACGAGCGCGCTGCTCGCGCCGCTGGGGTCGGAGCACGCGCATACGCGCTGGCTGGCCGCCAGAGCGCTTCGTGCCATCGTGGACCCGGCGTGCGCCCGTGCGCTCGCGGAACGGCTGGACGACGAGGACGCCGGCGTGCGCTGGCTGGCAGCGGACGGGCTGAATCGCCTCGGAACGGACGGCGTGAAGGCGGCGCTTGACCTGCTCGCCCGGCAGGTGCCGCACGTGTGGGTGGCGGAGGGCGCGTACCACGTGCTACGCGGTGAGCCCGGCCTGGTGATGGCGCGCTTGTGCGAGGCGGTCACGGCGCCGGAGCGGGCGATCGAAGTCCCGCTGCTCGCGCAGCGGGCGCGAGCCGAGGCCGGGCTGGACTAGGCTCCCCGGACGACCGCCGGCGCCGGTTGCCGGCGCGCCCGCCCGACGGCCAGCCCAGCGGGGACGAGCGCGCCAATGGCGGCGGCGTTGGCCGTCATGCTCCATTCGCGGAGCGCCACGGCGACGGCCGTCATGAAGAAGGCGACGCCGATGAAACAGCACACGGCCACCAGCACGACCCGGGGCGACGGGGGCGGCAGCGTGGCGCGCGCGAGCCCGCCGGCGGCGGACCAGCCGCCGACGATGGTCGCCGCGACGACGCCCCAGCCGGCGAAGTTCTGCCACGGCACGCCGAGGTACGTGGCCGACCGGTAGTAGTAGACCTGGCCGAGGAACCAGCGCGAGCCCTGCAGCGTCACCGGGTCCACGGCGACGTCGGCGAGCGTCATCACCACCGCGGCGAGCAGCACGAAGCGCAGCCAGCGTCCGCCGGCGCCGGGCAGCGGGCGGTCAAGCGCGGACGCCGCGATCGCCGCCGATACCGTCGCCAGGCTGACGAAGGACACGGTGTCCCAGGTGGGCACCCCCGCCAGCCAAACTTCACGACCGGCGGTGGCCGCGGTGTAGCGATAGTAGCCGAAGGGCGCATTCCAGCGGATGGAGCAGGCTTCGGCACCCCACGCGACGAGATAGGCGAAGGCCGCGGACGCGGCGAAACGACGCGCGCCCAGCCAGCGAACGCCCGCCCAGGCGGCAGGCACGAGCAGGGCAAAGACGTACGGCCGGCCTGCCACCTCCCAGAGCACGCGCTCGGGTAGGCTCACCGGTGCGCTTCCGCGTGGAGGTAGACCGCGGGCAGGGCCGCGCGGCTGGCGGCCCGCAGGCGGCGCATCGCGAGCAGGATGTGCGGCGCCACGCGTACCGCGGCCGCGACCTCGCGCGGGCGCACCGGCAGCCGTGGCTCGGGCGCCAGCAGTGCGTCCGGGAGCGGCGTCGCCGGCGTATCGGAGACGACCCGCAGGCTGAGGAGCGGCACGCCGAGCTCGCGACAGCGGCGTGCGATCGCCAGGTCCTCCATCTCGACGGACTCCGCGCCCGTGGCCTTGTGCAGCGCGGCCCGCTCCTCGCGGGTGTTGACCGGGCGCTCGACTGACGCGCCAGCGACCGCGTGCCAACGCAGGCCGGCGCGCTCGATCGCGGCGGCCGCCGTGTCGAGCAGCGGGCGGTGAGCCTCGATCCGCTCCGCGCCGCCCGCTCCGCACCAGGAGACGGCCAGCACCACGTCGCCCTCGCGCAAACGGTCCACCAGCGCGCCGCAGAAGCCGGTGACCACGGCCGTGGCCGGCCGCGCCGCGAGGGCGCCGGCGGCACGCGTCGCCCGCTGCTGGCCGATTCCCGTAACGACCGCGCGAACGGCCACCCTGCCGCGCAGCGCGGCGCGGGCCGGAAGCAGCTCGAGCGGCGACGCCGCGAACAGCATCACGCGGGGAGGATGCACGAGACGGAGTATACGCGCCCCTCCGCGCGGCTCGCGGGAGCCGCGAGTGTGAGGCATGGGCCGACATCGAGGCCTTCGACTTAAGGCGCGGTCGTCTGGCCCGAATCTCAGATCGAGCGAGCGGATGTTTCGCGCGGAGGGCGCAGGCGATGGACGAAGAGCAGGTTGTCGTGTTCGACCTGGCGGACGAGCAGTATGGGGTGGACATCGCGCGTGTGCATGAGATCATCCGACTCCCCAGCGTCACGGCGGTGCCGCGCGCGCCCCGGTTCGTGGAGGGGGTCATCAACCTCCGCGGTCGGGTGATCCCGGTGGTGGATCTGCGCATGCGGCTTCACTTGCAGGCGGGGGAGCGCGGCAGGTCGGCCCGCATCGTGGTGGTGGAGATGCGTGGCGAGACCATCGGCGCCATCGTGGACGGTGTCACGGAGGTGCTGCGTGTCCCGGCTGCCGCGGTAGAGCCGCCAAGCCCGGTGGTGACAACGGTCGAGACGTCGTACCTCCGGGGCATCGCCAAGGTGGACGACCGGCTGATCATCCTGCTCGACCTGGACCGCGCCCTGACCTTGGAGGAGCACGACCAGCTCGCCGCGGTCGCCGGCGCGACCGCGTAAGCCGGCGCGGCGCGCCGTGGAGGCCGACCGTGGCTATCGCCTTTGACCTCGGACCGGACGACCTGCCGCTCTGGTTGGCCGAAGCCGACGAGCAGATCCGGGTCCTGGCCGACGGGCTGCTCGTGCTGGAGCGCGAGCGCTCCGACCCGGCCATCCTGCAGGCGGTCTTCCGCGCGGCCCACACACTCAAGGGCAGCGCGGCGGCCATCGGTCACCGCCGCATGGCGGAGCTGACTCACGCGCTCGAGTCGGTGCTGGACCAGGTGCGCCAGGGCCGACTGGTGCCCGCTGGGCCGGTCGTGGACGCGGCGCTGGCGGCGCTCGATGCGCTGCAGGCGCTGAAGGACGAGGTGAGTACCGGAGAGCCGTCGGACGCGGAGGTCGAGCCGCTGGTCGCGGGGCTGCGGGCCGTCGCTGGGGACGCGCGGGAGAGGCAGCAGGCGCCCGCGGGCGCCACGACCGCTGGCGAGGCTGTGGCCTCCGTGGTGGCGGCGCTTCCGCCCTACCGGGTGGATGTGCGCCTGCAACCTAACTCCGAATGGCACGCCGTGCGGGCGTTCCAGGTGCTGACCGAGCTGGGAACGATCGGCCGTGTGGGTTGGTGCGACCCGCCGCTGGAGACGATCGAACGCGGCGAGTGCGGGCCGGAGGTCCGCTGCACGCTGGAGACGGACCGCAGCGAGGCGGAGGTGCGTGAGCTCGCGGCCGGCGTCCCGGAAGTCGTGGAGGTTCACGTGACGCTGGCTGAGGCCGCGCGCGCGGAAGCGCGTCAGCCCGCGGCCGCCGGCCCACCGGCGGCGGTTGACCGGGCCGCCGGCGTCATCCAGGGCCGGCGCACCGGACGGCGTCCTGTGGGCGGCGTCGTGCGCGTCGACATCGCGCGGCTCGACGCGCTCATGAACCTGGTCGGGGAGCTGGTGATCGACCGCACGCGGCTGCAGCAGATCGGTCGCCGGCTGGCGGGGGCGGGCGTGCAACACGAGGCGCTCCGAGATCTCACGGAGATGACCCAGCACCTGGGCCGCGTGACGGACGAGCTGCAGGAGCAGGTCACACTGTCGCGCCTCATCCCGATCGACACCGTCTTCAGCCGTTTTCCGCGGGTGGTGCGCGATGTCGCGCATCGAGCCGGCAGGCGGGTGCGGCTGGTCATTGAAGGCGAACAGACCGAGCTCGACCGCTCCGTGATCGAGGAGATCGGTGACCCCCTGATCCACCTGCTGCGCAACGCGGTCGACCACGGGATCGAGCCGCCCGCCGAGCGCCTGGCCGCGGGCAAGCCGGCGGAGGGGCTGATCCGACTGGCTGCGGAGCACCAGGAGAGCCACATCATCATCGTCGTCCAGGACGACGGGTGTGGCCTCGATCCGGCGCGCCTGCGCGACGCCGCGGTGCGCAAGGGTCTCGTCGCCGCCGAGGCCGCACCGCGGATCAGCGACGGGGAGGCGCGGGACCTCATCTTCCTGCCGGGCTTCTCGACCGCCGAGCGCGTGACGGATGTCTCCGGCCGGGGCGTCGGCCTGGACATCGTCCGAACGAACATCCAGCGGCTGAGCGGCACGGTCGAGGTGGCGAGCGAGGTTGGTGGGGGGACGAGCTTCCGCATCAAGCTGCCGCTGACCCTCGCGATCATCTCGGGGCTGCTGGTGCGCGTCGGCGACAGCACGCTGGCCGTGCCCTTGAACGTGGTGGTGGAGACGCTGCGCCTGCGGCGGGAGGACGTGCGCACGGTGACGCGCCACGAGATGGTGGTCGCACGGGGACGCACATTGCCGCTGGTGCGGCTGGGTGAGCACTTGGGCCTGGAGTCCGCAACGCGCGCGGGCGACGGGTACGTGGTGGTGGTGCGCGCGGGAGCGCGCGAGGCCGGGCTGGTGGTGGATGACCTGGTCGGCGAGCAGGACGTGGTGATCAAGACGCTCGGCGAGTACCTGGGAGAGCTGCCCGGGATCGCGGGCGCCACGATCCTCGGCGACGGGCGCGTGTCCATCATCCTGGATGTGGCGCGGATCCTTGAAGGGCTGGAGCGCCGGGGTGCCCGCCGGGCGGCCGCGTAGGAGCGCCGGGCGTGGAGCTCTCGGCGGCGATGGCGTCGGCGGTGGCGAGAGCGGTGGAGGCGTCCGCGCGCGATCTGGCGTCCTTCGCCGGGACTCCCATCGAGGTGCGTCAGGCGGCCGTGCTGGCGCTCGACGTCGCCGAGGTGCCGGGCCGGCTCGACTCGGTGGAATCGGAGTACGTCGGTGTCTACGCGGGCTCGCGCGGCGGGCTGCCGGCGCACCTGCTCTTGCTGATGACTCGCGGCACGGCCGAGCGGCTGTGTCGTCTGCTTCTGGGCGACGATCTGGTTCGGACCTGGCAGGAGGACGACCTGGCGCTGTCGGCGATCGGCGAGACCGGGAACATCGCGGTGTCCGCTTTCCTGAACGCTTTGGCGGCGGAGCTGGGAACGACCATCACCCCCACCCCACCCCTGGTGATGGTGGACATGATCGGGGCGATGATCGATGCGCTGCTGGCGGACATGGCGCTGCGGCAGCCGTCGGCGCTGATGGTCGACGCGCAGCTCGTGGCGCCGGAGTCCGTGCTCGACGCGAGCTTCGTGACTCTGCTGGACGAGGGGTCCCTCACGGCCCTCGCGCTCTCGGGCTCCGGCCCAGCGCGGTCATCACGAGCGTGATCGCGCTGGGGGCAGTCAACATCGGCCTGGGGGAGCTGGTGGCGAGCGTGGACCCCGGTGTGACCCTGGGCGCGTTGGGGCTCGGCTCGTGTATCGCCGTCGTTGTGTACGACGGGAGGGCGCGGGTTGGGGGGCTGGCGCACGTGGTGCTGCCGATCGTGCCGCCCGGGCACGGGGTCATGGTGCCGGGCCGGTTTGCCCCGCTCGCGGTGCCGGAGCTGGTGCGCCGCGCCGAGGAGCTCGGCGCCAGCCGGAAGCGGCTGCGCGCATGGCTGGTCGGCGGCGCGCACGTGCTGCCGGCCGCTGCCCTGGCAGTGGGCGACATCGGTGAGCGAAACGCGCGCGCCTGCAGGGACGCGTTGCGGTCGCTGCGCGTGGCCGTGGCGGGCGAGGCGGTCGGCGGCGCCAAAGGGCGCTCGGTCCGCCTGGCGGTGGCAGACGGCACGGTCGCGTGGCGAACGATCGGCGAGGACTGGCGGCCGCTGTGAACGGGGCGGCCGTGCTGCGGGTGCTCGTGGTCGACGACTCGCCGTTCATGCGGCAGCTCGTGACCCGTGAGCTCGAGCGCGATGGCGACATCCGCGTGGCGGGCGTCGCCTGTGACGGATTGGAGGCGGTGGCGCGTGTCCACGAGCTGTGCCCTGACGTGGTCACGATGGACGTAGAGATGCCGCGGCTGGATGGGCTGGCGGCGCTCGCGCGCATCATGGCCGAGCGGCCGACGGCGGTGGTGATGCTCTCGTCGCTGACTGCCGAAGCCGCGGAGCCCACGCTGCGCGCGCTCGAGCTGGGAGCGGTGGATTTCGTCCAGAAGCCGGACCGCGGCCGCTCGCTCGACCTGAGCAGCATCGGTCTCCAATTGCGTCAGAAGGTGCGGGGCGCCGCGCGGGCTTCGTTGCGGCGCCTGGCGGAGCCGATGCCCGCCCGCCCGGCCGCATCGCCGCCGCGGGCGGCGCTGCGCCGTCCGCTCGCCGCCGTCTGCATCGGTGCGTCGACGGGCGGACCGCGCGCGCTGGCGCAGCTCGTGCCCGAGCTCGGGGCCGACCTCGACGCGGCGGTGCTGATCGTCCAGCACATGCCGGCCGGGTTCACGGGCCCGTTCGCTCGCCGGCTGCACCAGGCGGGCAGCCTGCGCGTCAAGGAGGCCGAGGACGGCGACATGGCCGCGGCCGGTCTGGCGCTCCTGGCCCCCGGGGGGCGGCACCTGGAAGTGGCGAGCGGCGGTCGCGTACGCCTGCACGACGGGCCGGCGGTGCACGGCGTGCGCCCGTCGGTGGACGTCATGCTGCGCTCGGCCGCCGCCGCGTTCGGGCGCCGCTGCATCGCGGTGGTGCTGACCGGCATGGGCGAGGACGGGGCGGAGGGCGCCCGTTCCGTGAAGGAGCATGGGGGGCGGGTCGTCGCCGAGTCGGCGGAGACGGCGGTGATCTACGGCATGCCGCGGGCGGTGATCGAGCGTGGTCTTGCGGACGAGGTGCTCCCGCTGCACCGCGTCGCCGGAGCGGTGCAGCGCGCGGCGCGCGCGCTGGCGGCCGCGGCATGATCGACGAGTACGAGTTCCTGGTGCAGGCGGTGCGGCGCGGGATGGGGGTGGACCTCGCCCAGTACAAGCGGCCGCAGATGGAGCGGCGGCTGCGCGCCTTCGCGGACCGGCACGGTGTGCCGGGGCTGGCCGTGCTGGCGCGCCGTCTGCGCGAAGACCCGGACCTGCAACGTGCGTTCGAGGGCTACTTCACTATCAACGTCTCCGAGTTCTACCGGGACCCGCTGCGCTGGGAGGAGTTGCGTGGCGCGGTGCTGCCCGAGCTGCTGCGCCATCGGCGAGCGCTGCGCGCGTGGAGCGCCGGCTGCTCGATCGGGGCGGAGGCGTACACGCTGGCCATGTTGCTGGCCGAGCGGGCCCCGCTCGCACGCCACTTCCTGCTCGGGACCGACATCGACGCCCGCGCGCTCGTCTGGGCAGCGAGCGGCCGCGGCTACCGCGATCCGGACGTCCGCGCCTTGCCTGCTGACCTCCGGGACCGCTACCTGCGCCACGAAGCGGATGGCTGGGCGGTCACGGCGGAGGTCCGGCGGTCGGTTACCTTCGTGCGGCACGATCTGCTGCGCGACCCTTGCGAGCAGGACTTCGACCTCGTCGTCTGCCGGAACGTGGTCATCTACTTCACCGAGTCCGCCAAGAACGCGCTGTATCGGCGGCTGGTGGCGTCATTGCGCCCAGGTGGCATCCTGTTCGTCGGCGGGACCGAGGTGGTCTCGCGTCCTCACGAGCTCGGCCTGGAGCCGGTTCGCGTCTCCTTCTACCGACGGCGGGCAGTCGCCCGGGCGGCCTGACGCTGGCGGGCCGCTGACGGCTGGGCGGCCGATAGGTCATAGGGCCTAGCGGATGGGGGCGCCTGCCCGACAGACAAACTGAAACGAGCGCGCGAGTCTGTACTCGGAAGATTCGCCTATATTCTGGAGGCCGGCGATGGAGACCCGGAACCTGGAGCTTGACGAAACGCACGAGATGCAGCTCACGCTCGCGGCGGAGCTCGATCAGGCGCAGGTCGAGACGCGCTTCCGGGGCAAGCACTGGCGCGAGGCGGCCGTTGACTACTTCCGCGCCCAGCGCGCTGCTGGCCGGGCTGAGATGGAACGGCTGATGAAGGCGGCCGGGATCGCGCCACCGGCGAGCACCGAGCAGGCACGGTTGCTGCTGGACGGGGCCACGCGTATCTACCTGGGGATCGAGCCAGGCGACGCCTCGATCGAGAGGCGTGACGGCGGGGTCCTGGTCCTGGAGGTGCGCGACTGCCCAGTCTACCAACGGTTGCTGGGCAAGGCGCGCGGTATCACCGCTTGTAGCTGTTTCGCGCGCCGCGCCGGGTGGTACGAGGCGATCGGCGAGGATCTGTGGGACGAGCAGGAGACGAATCTCAAGTGGGGCGACCCGTACTGCAGCGTAACGATCCACCTACCCGTGAGCACCGCCGCCTGACCTCGATGCCCTAACGGCGCGGTCCTTCCGGACTGCTTGGCGCGCCGACCACCACGACGGTGGTTGCCGCGGGCTCACTTCCGCGGCCGTTCGCGGTACCCTTCGCTCGTGCCCCGGCGGGCGTGGCCGCCGGACAACGCGGCACGGGAGGGAGCGTCCATGGCGACCATCCAGGGCGTGCTGGGTCCAATCGACACCGCCGACCTCGGCTTCACTCTGATGCACGAGCACGTCATCATTCGTTCGGCCGGCCTGTCCGAGCAGTTCCCCTCCACCTATCCGCGGGCAGAGGTGATCGCCCGCGCGACAGACTGCCTCGCCGAGGCGCGGGCGCACGGGGTGAAGACGGTGGTGGACCTCACCCCGGCGGACCTCGGGCGCGACGTCGAGGCCGTGGCGGAGGTCGCTCGTCGCAGCGGCATGCAGGTCGTGGTCGCGACCGGCATCTACTGGCAGCCGCCGCGCTACTTCCAGTCACGGCCGCCCGAGGCCGCCGCGGCGCTCTTCGCGCGGGACATCGCCGAAGGGATCGCCGGGACGGGCATCCGGGCGGGGATCATCAAGGTCGCGACCGACGAGACGGGCCTGGATCGGGGCGTGCTCACGATCCTGCGCGCGGCGGCGATGGCGCACCGCGCCACCGGCGCGCCGATCAGCACCCACACCAACGCACGCATGCGCACCGGCGTGCTCCAGCAGGAGGTCTTCGCGAGCGAGGGCGTGGACCTGTCGCGCGTCGTCATCGGCCATAGCGGGGACACCACCGACCTGGGATACCTCCGCGGCTTGATGGCGCGCGGCAGCATGATCGGCATGGACCGGTTCGGGATCGATCGCTTCTTGCCGACGGCGGACCGGGTCCGGGTCATCGCGGATCTCTGTCGCGAGGGGTACGCGGGCAGCATGGTCCTCGGTCACGACGCCAACTGCTGGTGGGACTGGTCGCCCGTTGAGGCGGTCCGTCGCGCCATGCCGGACTGGCACTTGCTGTTCATTCCGACGAGGGTGGTGCCGGAGTTGCGCCAGGCCGGCGTGAGCGACGGCGACATCACGCGCATGACGACGGAGAACCCCCGTGTCTTTCTCGAGCGACAGGGCGCCTACTGATGGAGAGCAGCAGCGATGAAGACGTCGGTTTACGAGGCGGATCCGTTCACCACCAGCAAGGGGCCGCTGCTCACGGAGATCGAGACGGATTACCGGTTCGAGAAGAACGACGAGATCCGGCTGCACCTCGGCGGCCGGTCCGCCAAGTACCGCATCATCTACGTGTCGGTTGAGCTGCGGGACGGCAGGCTGTCGCGCGAGCTCGTAGCGCTGAAGATCTGATGGGTTAGCCGGCGGCCAGCACGACGCCCGCGATCGAGACCACGGACCCGTAGCCGCCATCGGCGTCTGCCGGAGCCTGCTTGTACCCGCACTGGCGAGCGGCCAGCGGCCCGCCTTCGGCGAGTTGCAGGAGGCGCAGCGCCAGGTAGGTCGGCGGGAGGCCGCACACCTTGCGCGCGTCGCGCTCTGCGACGAGCTCCTCGAGAAAGGCGGCCGCGTCGCCGGCCAGCACCGGCGCGAGCAGGCACTCGTCGGCGCGGGCGAGCCGCGAGCGCGCGTCGTCGTCGAGGGCCTCCGCATCGTTGAACGTGGGACCGACGTGCGCCAGGTCCGCGGCGGCGACGACGAGCACCCGTTTCCCGGCCGTGATCTCGGCGAGCGCGTCGAGGAACCGTGACAGCCGCGGGTGGTCTTCGGGGCGCTGGTCACCGCTGGTGAACGGATGGAAGGACCCACACAGCACCGGCAAGAGCGGCAGCGGCTGACCTCCGCGCGCGTGGTGCAGCCAGACGCCCGCCAGCTCGATGGAGTGCTCGCGGCGATGGTGGAGCTCCTCGGCGAATGCCGCGTCCTCGCCGAGCGCGGCGGCCAGCCGCTCGACGGCCTCCGCGGGGAGCGGTAGGGGCCCGAGGGGCGTCGCGTACGGCACGCGGGTGAGGGTCAGCATTGCCGGCCCGCCGTAGTGGTCGGTGCCGAGGACGACGGCCAGGTCGGCCGACCGGGCGGCCGCTGCCGCGGCGCTCCACGTGGCCGCGTAGAGGTCGCCCCCGCGGCGGTAGTCGATGTGGGGGGAGAGGACGAAGGTGAGTCGTCCCGCGGGCTGCTGCTGGCCGTCAGCCGAGAAGCCGAACCCGTCGAGCAGCATGCGCAGGACCGCGGGGTCGGACGGGTACACGGCATCGGCATGCGAGAGCGGTCGCGAGCCGCCGGCGCGATACTCCCGCAGCGCTTCGGCGCGGCGCAGCCGTGCGCGGGCGTTGTCGAGCAGGTAGTGTTCATCGAGCTGCCGGACGACGTGCGCGATGAGCTCCGCCTCGATTGGGATGCCGATCGCCTCGCCGAGCTCGGCGGCAACGCGCTCCACGGTATGCTTGCCGTCGCACAGGGCGGCGATGAGCTGGAACGGGTGACGCAGCGCGAGCGTGTCAGGGTGCAGCCCGAGCGGGTCCTGGAGGGCGAGCATCGGCGCGCCGTCCTGGCCCAGCCACTTCGCGTCGACCGGGCGCAGGCGCGGCAAAGGATCCGGTCTGGGCGACTGCATTGCCACCCCTCTCGGATCGAGGATGGTCACGCGGCGCCGGGCTGGCAAGCGCCACAGCAGCGCCGGCGGGGTTGGGCTAGTATCGGCACACGGGGCGCGTGCGATGGGACGAGACGGCAGCGAGCGTGGGCGGTGTTGGAAGCTGCCGCATACTGCCGATGTTGGCCTGGCCGCGGTGGCGCCGTCGGCCGAGGCGCTACTCGAGACGCTGAGCGCGGGGTTCGCCGGCCTGCTCGCCGACCGGCGGGCGGTGCGGCCACGCGAGGAGTGGCCGGTGCGCGTGACGGGCGCGGGGTTCGTGTCGGTCATGGAGCGCTGGTTGGACGAGCAGCTCTTCCTTTGGGAGACGCGCCGCTTCCTGACACGCCGCGCGCGGGTCGACCGCGTCACGCCGGGCGCGGCGCAGGGGGTTCTGCTCGGTGAGCGCTACGAGGCGTCACGGCACGCGCAGCTGCTGGCGGTGAAGGCGGTGACGAAGCACGCGTCCCGCTTCGAGGAGGACCGCGATGGAACGTGGCACGGACGAGTCTACCTCGATATCTGAGGCGGAGGGGGGTCTCGTCCGGCAGGAGAGGCACGGGCCGCTGCTGCGAGTCGGGCGCGACATCTGGGAGCTGCCCATCGGGCACCGGCCGGGGATGCTGGTGCCCGGCCGGATCTACGGTTCGGAATCGCTCCTACCGGGCGAGGGGGAGCATGAGGCGATCCAGCAGGTGGCGAACGTGGCGACGCTTCCCGGCATCGTCCGCTTCTCGCTGGCGATGCCGGACTTCCACTGGGGCTACGGCTTCCCGATCGGGGGCGTGGCAGCGATGCGGCCCGAGGACGGGGTCATCAGCCCGGGGGGAGTCGGCTTCGACATCAACTGCGGCGTCCGCCTGATCGCGACCAACCTGTCGTTGGAGGAGATCGAGCCGGTGCGCAAGGCGCTGACCGATCAGCTCTTCCGCGACATTCCGCCGGGCATGGCGGAGGACGGGCCGTGGCGGCTGGACGATGCGGAGTGCGACCGCGTGCTGGCGGACGGGGCGCGCTGTGCGGTGGAACGCGGCTGGGGGCTGCCGGAGGACCTGGCTCGCACCGAGTCGGGCGGGCGGATGGAGAACGCTGAGCCGTCCGGAGTGAGCGTGCGCGCGCGGGCCCGCGGCCGGGGGCAGCTCGGCACGATCGGCTCGGGCAACCACTTCATCGAGGTACAGGTGGTCGACCGGCTGCTGGACGCGGCCGCCGGTCGCGCCTTCGGCTTGTCGCGTGGTCAGGTTGTCGTGATGGTCCACACCGGCTCGCGGGGGCTGGGCCATCAGGTGTGCACCGACTACCTGGAGGTGGCCGAAGAGGCGGCGGCCCGCCACGGCGTCGCGCTGGTTGACCGGCAGCTCGCCTGCGCGCCCGTGCGCTCGCCCGAAGGCCAGGCGTACCTGGGGGCGATGAACGCGGCCGCGAACTTCGCCTGGGCCAACCGGCAGGTGATCACCCACTCGACGCGCATGGCGTTTGCCCGCGTCTTGGCCCGGCCGGCCGAGGAGCTCGGCATGCGGCTCGTCTACGACGTGTCACACAACATGGCCAAGTTCGAGGAGCACGAGGTCGACGGTGAACGCCGTACGTTGTGCGTACACCGGAAGGGTGCCACGCGCGCGTTTCCCGCAGGGCATCGCGAAGTGCCCGCGGAGTACCGGGACGTCGGCCAGCCGGTGCTCGTGCCGGGCGACATGGGCACCGCCTCGTACGTATGCGTTGGCCTGCCGGACGGGATGGCGCTCTCCTGGGGGTCAACCTGCCATGGCGCCGGCCGGCGGCAGAGCCGCACGCGCGCGCGCAAGTCGCTCGCCGGTGTGGACATTCGCGCCAGGCTCGCCGAACGCCAGATCACCGTCCGGGCGCGCAACCCGCGGCTGCTGGCCGAGGAGGCGACCGAGGCCTACAAAGACGTGGAGACGGTGGTGCGCGTGCTGGACGACCTGAAGATCGCGCGCCGGGTCGCCCGACTGGTGCCGGTCTTGGTGATCAAAGGCTGAAGGCTACTGGCTGATCGGCTGCCGCTCTCCGCCCGCGAGGGCGCGCTGCCGGAGCACGTCGCGGTAGAGCATCAGTTCGTCGCGCACCAGGCGCGTGATCAGGAAGTGCCTGCGCACGTGCTCGCGGCCGTTGCGGCCGATGCGCGCGGCCACGCGCGGCTTCTGCAGCAGCCGTAGCGCTCCGGCCGCGCACTGGACATTGTTGCCGACCAGGTAGCCGGTCTTGCCGTTGATGATCTGCAGCGGGATGCCGCCGGCGTTGCTGGCGACCACCGGCCGCGCCTTCCACAGCGCCTCGGTCACCGTCAGGCCGAAGCCCTCGCGGATCGACTTCTGCAGCACGACGGTCGCGAGCTGCTGGAAGGCATTCACCTCGACGTTGCCCACGCCGTTCAGGTTCGACAACAGGTGGATGTCGAAGTCCTCGCCGGCACGCCTGGCGGTGCGTTCGTAGTAGGACCACCCCTCCGGGTCGTCGTCCGCCATCGACGCGATGAGCACGAGCTGCGCGCGCGGGATGACTTGCTTGATCATGCGGTAGACGTCGATCACGCCCTGCGGGTCCTTCCACGGGTCGAAGCGAGACACCTGGAGCAGGAAGGGCCGGTCGGGATCGACACCATGCCGCGCGACGATCGACCGCGAGCTCTCCAGCGAGAGCGCGGCGTTCTTCGGGGTCCGGGGGTCGATGGCGGGCGCGAGCACTCGTAGGATCTGTCCCTCGCGCACCTGGCGCACGAACTGCTCGAGGGAGAAGACGACGGCGTCGTACGGTGCGATCTGACTCGCCACGAAGTCCCAGACGTCGGGCTGGGCCTCGGTGAGGTCGATGTGACAGCGCCAGATCCATCCACCGCCCGGGTGGTGCTCGCGTAGCTGGATCAGGGCGGGAAACAGCCCGGCCGGCTGCGGGTCATGGACGACAGTCACATCGGCCTCGGACTCGACCAGCGCGGCGTTGCTCTCCTGGTAGCGCAAGTAGACCTGCTGGTCGTCGGGCGTGAACGGCGCGTAAAGCCCTTGAAGCGAGTTGTGGATGCGCTTGGTGAGGGAAAAGAACTCGTCCGCGCCGCGGATCACGCGCCACTCGGCGCGGATACCGAGCGACTGCAGGATCGGCACGAGCGATTGGAGGATCTCGGCCACGCCACCGCCGAAGGCAGTGGCGTTCACGTGGTGCACGACCATCCCGCGCAGCGGCTCGCTCAGCGCGCGCAGTTCATCGATCGTGGCGTCGCCGACGATCGGCCGGTACTCTTCGATGTCGATCGGGGTAACGGGGACGTGCGCCAGCATCAGGCCGGCGCGAGGCGGTGCTCGAGAATGTGTCCGAGCTCGTCGAGCTGCCGTTCGAGCCAGGCGCGGCCCGAGCGCCGCTCCACCAGTGTGCGCAGCGCCGCCGAGCGGCGAACGCGCTCGTCGAGCGGCATCGCCAGTGCGCTCTCGATGGCGTGGCTGGTGGCGAGCACGTCGGTGGGCGCGACGTTGACCGTCCACGGGCCGAGCTCCTCGATGGCGCCCGCCGCCTCCGACAAGACAACCACGCCACGGCGACGGTTGAGCACCGCCCCCTCCTTCGCCACCAGGTTCATTCCGTCCGCCAGGGAGTTCACCAGCAATACATCGTAGACCTGCAGGGCCGCGACCGCACGGGCGTAGTCGTGCCCATAGAGGACGCGGATCGGCTGCCAGCCGTCGCGCTCGAAACGTGCGTTGATGCGGCCCGCTTCGGCGAACACCTCGTCACGGTACGCGCGGTACTCATCGATCTGCATGCGGCTGGGGACGAGCAACGCCAGGAACGTGATCCGGCCGTGCAAGTCCGGCCGGCGCTGGAGGAGATTCTCGAACGCCAGGAACCCGCGGACGATGTTCTTCGCCGGCTCGCAGCGGTCGATCCGCAGCAGGAGCCGCCCCTGGAGGAGCGGTCGCAGCCACTCGAGCCGTTGGCGTGTCTCCCGAGACCTGGCGATGCGCCGTAGGGCGTCGGCGTCCACGGAGACGGGGTAATGCCGCACCCAGGCCGTCCGGCCGCGGTAGTGGATGGCCTGGCTCGCGATATCGATGCGTGTGCCGGGTAGATAGAGCTCGATCGACTGCAGCAGTCGCACGGCGTCGGCCTGTGTCTGGACTCCGATCAGGTCGGCCGCCACCAGGCTGGCAAGGATCGTGCGGCGCAGCGTCGGCGGCAGCAGCCCGAAATAGCGGGCGTCTGGCCAGGGCACATGGATGAAGTGCTCGATGACCGCGTCGGGTCGCAACGCCCGCACCGTACCGGGTACCAGGTAGGTCTGGTAATCGTGCGACCAGATGATCGGCGCCCGTACGTCGCCCGCGGCGCGGACGGCCAACTGGGCAAGCTGGCGGTTGGCGGCGCGATATCCGTGGCTCCACGCCCGGTACGTCTCCTGGTCGACGACCGGGCCGCGGGCCGGGTCCCAGAG
>JAJYLG010000112.1 GCA_021787985.1 Chloroflexota bacterium | reverse complement strand
CGCGACCCCCGCCTGGCTCGCACGCTCCGCCGGAGCCGCCGCCTCGGGCAACGCCAGCAGGGGAACGACCATGTCGGGCACGGCGCGCTACCGCACCACCGCCTTGCCGGCGGCGGCCTCGACCGACTTGCGTGCCGCTTCGCCCAGGTCCGCCGCCCGGACCAGCCGATCGCCCACCGCGGCCTCGGCCAGGATCCGCTCCCCTTCCGCCAGGTTCGTCCCGGCCAGGCGCGTCACGATCGGCACCCGGACCGACCCCTCCCGGATCGCCTGCACCACGCCGTCGGCGATCACATCCACGCGGGCCATGCCGCCGAAGATGTTCACGAGGATCGCCTTCACCGAGGCGTCCTCGTTGATGATGCGCAGCGCGTTGACCACGCGGTCGACGTTGTTCACCGTGCCGATGTCGAGGAAGTTGGCCGGGTCGCCCCCCGCGAGCTTGATCGCGTCCATCGTCGCCATGGCGAGCCCCGCGCCGTTGACCACGCAGCCGATGTTGCCGCTGAGCTTGATGTAGTTGTTGATGCCCAGCGACTGCGCCCGGACCTCCAGCGGGTCCTCCTCGTTGACGTCGCGCATCTCCGCGATCTCCTTGCGGCGGAACAGCGCGTTGTCGTCGATATTCAGCTTCGCGTCCAGGGCGAGCACGCGCCCATCGCGTGTGACCACCAGCGGGTTGATCTCGGCGAGCGAAGCATCGCTCGCGGCGAAGGCGCGGTAGAGGGCCGCGACCAGCGAGGTCGCTGCCCGGTGATGGTCGCCACTCAGGCCGAGCGCGAAGGCGAGATGGCGCCCCATGTACGGCTGATAGCCGGTCGCGGGGTCCACCAGCACGCGAGCGATGGCGGAAGGATCGCGCGCCGCGACCTCCTCGATCTCCATTCCGCCCGCGGCGCTGGCCATGATCAGCGGCCGCCCCGCCGAGGTGTCGATCAGCACCGCCAGGTAGAGCTCGCGCTCCACCTCCATCTGCTCTTCGACGAGCACCCGGCGCACAAGGCGCCCCTCCGGCCCGGTCTGGTGGGTCACGAGCGTCATCCCGATGATCTGCTTCGCGACCTGGTACGCCTCGTCGGCCGAGTTCGCGAGCTTGACGCCGCCGCCCTTGCCGCGACCGCCGGCGTGGATCTGGGCCTTCACCACGACCCTGCCGCCGAGCTCTTGCGCGACCTCGCGCGCCTCCTCGGCGGTCGCCGCGACGCGACCCCGCGGGACGGGGACTCCGTGAGCGGCAAGCAGTTGCTTCGCCTGGTACTCATGAACCTTCATCGTGACTCCCGGGTGGAGGACATCGCAACCAGTCTAGGCTCGCCCCATCCCGCGGGCAAATCGCGCCGCCGCGGACGAGAACCCGGCGCGCGGCTGCCCCGCCCCGCGCGGCGTACCTGTCGCATGCTACGCAAAACGGCGTAGTCGTCGCCCGAGCCTCATTCAATCTCCGTGTTTTTGCGTGACGCCCTGATACTTACCATGAGGCCGGCCGATAGCCACAGCGAACCGGGGAGGAGGGACTTCGAATGGCCGACCCGCGCTCGCGCCGGCACCCGCCGTCCTCACAGCCGCAGCCGCCTTCGCCGTCTCGCACGGCGACACGCGCAACCGAGCGCACGGCGGCCCAGCGTGACGGAGTCGTCATCCGCTCGTCCCTGGCGCCGGTGGTCGTGCTGGTCCTGGTCGGCGGCATCGGCGCAACCCTCGCGCAGGTCGGCAGTACGGACGTTGTCGCCCGTCTCCTGTCGATCGCTCTGCTGACCGAATCGCTGACGGCCCTCCTCCTGGCGACGCTGCTGGTCTCGGCGCGGCGCCGAGCCCGCGAGGCGCTCGCCCGGCTCGACCGGGTCGAGGGGCGCGCGCTGGAGGAGATGCGGGCCGAAGGGGCGCGCAAGCGGCTCGCCGCGATCCTCGAGGCGACCACGGACTTCGTGGCCACGGCCGACGTGGACGGCCAACTGCTCTACATCAACGGCGCCGGACGGCACGCGCTTGGGCTGTCTGACCAGGAAGACATCCGTGCCATCAACCTGGTCGACATGTGCCCGGGATGGATGCGATCCATGCTGCTCGAAGAGGGACTGCCGGCGGCCAAGCGCGATGGCGCCTGGAGTTTCGAGTCAGCCCTCGTCAGCCGTGACGGCCGCGAGATCCCGGTCTCGCAGGTCATCCTGGCGCACCGCTCGGAGCAAGGGCAGGTCGAGTTCCTGTCGACCGTCGCGCGCGACATCAGCGAGCGCAAGCGCCTGGAGGCGCAGCTCGTCTATCTGGCCAGTCGCGACAGCCTCACCGACCTGTACAACCGCCGTCGGTTCGAGGAGGAGCTCGAACGACTGCTGGCGATGAGCCGCCGTTTCGACACCCACGGCGCGCTGCTCTTCCTCGACCTCGACGGCTTCAAGGAGATCAACGACACGCTCGGCCATCGCGTGGGCGACGAGCTGCTGCGCAGCCTGGCCAGCGTCCTGCGCGATCGGCTCCGCGAGACGGACGTTCTCGGCCGTCTCGGCGGAGACGAGTTCGCCGTGCTGCTGCCGCAGGCCGATGGGCCGCAGGCGCAGATGACCACCGAGCGCCTGCTCGATGCCGTCCGCCGTCACCGCTTCAGCGTGCAGGGGCAGGTGATCCGCGTGACCACCAGCGCCGGCATCGCGCTCTTCCCCAAGCACGGAACGACGTCCGAGGAGCTGCTCGCCCACGCCGACCAGGCGATGTACCGCGCCAAGCAGAACCGCGACCGCTTCGCCATCTACACACCCGAGCACGAGCACCACGGCGCCGTCGTTTCGCGCAGCGTTTGGCAGCTCCGCACGCGCGAGGCGCTCGAAAAGGACCTGCTGCTGCTCTACGCCCAGCCGATCCTCGACCTGCGTGGCCGCGTCTCGCAGTACGAGCTGCTCATCCGGCTCGCGGGCGACGACGGCGAGGTTATCCTGCCCAGCGCCCTCCTCGGCATCGCCGAGCAGTCGAGCGTCATCCACACGATCGACCGCTGGGTGGTGCAGCGGGCGATCCGGCTGATCGCGGCCGAGCACGCAGCCGGCCGCCGGCTCTGCCTGGAGGTCAACCTCTCGGCCCGCGCGTTCGCCGACCGCGAGCTCCTGCCACTGCTCAAACGCGAGCTGGTGCGGAGCGGCGCCGACCCGGCCAGCCTGGTGCTGGAGATCACCGAGACCGCGGCCATCGCCGACATGAGCCAGGCGCGCCGCTTCATCACGACACTCAAGCGGCTGGGCTGCCGTTTCGCGATCGACGACTTCGGCGCCGGCTTCTCGTCCTTCTACTACCTGAAGCACCTGCCGGTCGATTACGTCAAGATCGACGGCAGCTTCATCCATGACCTGCCCCGCAACCCCGTCGACCAGCACCTCGTCCGCGCCATCGTCGAGGTCGCGCGCGGGCTCAACATCCGCACCATCGCCGAGTACGTGGGCGACGAGGAGACGGTCCGGCTGCTCCGCGACTACGGCGTCGACTATGCGCAGGGATACCATATCGGCCGGCCGCAACCCGTCGAAGAGATCCTGTCCGGGCTTGTGCCGGAGAGGCAGCTCGTCGCCTCATAGCATTCGCTCGACGCCCGCAGGCCGCCGCACAGGCTTCACCCGGTGGCGCCGCGCGCTCCCTGCCGCGTCGGCATCGGCGTGGCCCCGGGTGGCATCGGCGTCGTGGTCGGGTAGGGCGTGGCGCCGGTCGCGGGCGTTGGGGTCTCAGCGCCGCCGGGCGTGGGGGTCGGGGTCGCCGTCGGCTGAGGCGGGCGACCGAGGCCGGCCGCGCTGCAGAAGTCGGTCGATGCGGGGAGGTGGTCCGCCGGGAACACCTCCGTCTGCGTGATGCACGTCTTGCCGCCGATCTCGGGCACCACAGCGGGCTCAGACACCACCCCGGGCGGCGCGGGATAGGGGGCCGCCGGCAGCTTGAGGTAATCGGCCGCCTTCTGCATGATGTCGTGCCAGACCGGCAGGGCCGTGTAGAAGGAGATCACGGACGGCGCGACGTCCGACCCGTCCGTGTTGCCCGTCCAGACGCCGACCGTGATCTGGGGCAGGAAGCCCATCGTCCACGTCTCACGCACGTGATTCTCGTTGTGCAGGCCCTGCTGTGTGCCCGTCTTACCGGCGATCGGCTGCCCGTTCGCAAGATAGAAGTAGCGCGTGTACGGGCCGTAGACCGGCTTCTTCGCCGGCACGTCCTCGAGGATGTTGGCGCCAAGATACGCGTACGGCGCCGAAACTGCCTGGAAGCGGCTGGGCTGCCCGAGCTGGTAGACGGTCGTGCCGGTGTCGTCCACGATGCGGAGGACCGAGACGGGCTTCAGCACGGGATGGCCCGGCGCCGGGTTCTTCACCGGCGCGCCTCGCAGGTCGCCGCTGTTCGCCAGAGCGGAATAGCCGTAGGTCAGGTCCAGCAGCGAGAGCCGCGACCCTCCCGTGGCGATGCTGGGTCCGTAGTTCGCGGAGTTGTACATCGAGTCGATGCCCACGCGGTGCGCCACGTCCAGGATGCTGGCGACCCCGGCGTAGGCCGCCGTCTTGTCGGCAGGAGCGTTGATCGAGTTCGCCAGCGCAGACCGCGCAGTCATCGGTCCCATCCAGTAGGGCATCGGGCCGGAGGGCACGAAGCTCCCTCCGCTCCCGTTCGGGAACGCCTGCGGCGTGTCCCACACCACCGAAGCCGGATACATCCCCTTGAGGAACGCGGCCAGGTAGACGAACGGCTTGAAGGCCGAACCAGGCTGCATGCCGTGAGCCGTCGCAACGTTGTACTCACCGTCAATGCTGGCGTTGAAGTAGTTCCGGCTTCCCACCATCGCCAGGATCTCGCCCGTGCTGTTGTCCAGCACCACCGCCGCACCGTTGTCGACCCGGTAGCCGCGCGCTTCGAACTCCTTCACCTTGTCGTGGACGATCTGTTGCACCTGGTTCTGCAGGCCAAGGTCGAGACTCGTGTAGACGCGCAGGCCGCGGTCGAAGAGCGCCGAGCAGGGAGCGCTCGGACCGAGCGAGCAACCGAACATCTCCCGCAACTGGCGCTCGACGTAGAAGACGAAGTGTGGCGCCTGGAGCGTGCTGACCGCCATGGGCGAGGAGCGAAACACCAGCTTCTCAGCGCCTGCGGCCGCGGCCTGCTCCGGCGTGATGTCGCCCGCCCTCACCATCAGGTCCAGCACCTGCGCCTGGCGGAGCTTGGCATCGGCGAAGTCCAGCAGCGGGTCGTACGCCAGCGGCCGCTCCGGTATCCCCACCAGCATCGCGGCCTGTGCCAGGTCGAGGCTCTTCGCCGAGATGCCGAAGTAGAACTGAGCGGCGGCGTCGATGCCGTAGGTGTTGTTCGCGTAATAGATGGAGTTGAGGTACCAATCGAGGATCTGCGGTTTTGGATAGCGGCGCGTGAGCTCCAGCGCACAGGCCGCTTCCTTCAGCTTCCTGTCGATGCTGCGCTGATACCGCTCGGGGATCGGGATGAAGACGTTCTTGCAGAGCTGCTGGGTGATGGACGACCCGCCGGGGCCGCCGAAGAGTGGGTAGCCACCGAACCCCAGGTTGTCCAGCGCTGCCCGCACGATTCCCTGCTTGTTCAGGCCATCGTTGGTCCAGAACGTGTTGTCCTCCGTATCGACGGTCGCCTTGACCGCCCAGGAGGAGAGCTGAGCGAACGGTACCGGCTCGCGCAGACCGCTGCTGGGGTTCTGGAACGCGTAGAGCAGCGTTCCGTTGCGGTCGTAGATGCGCGCTCCCCCTCCATCGGAGAAGACGATCTGGTTGATGTCGCCGAGTCCGTGGACGGCGTGGGAGTAGTGCCGGTAGACGAGGACCCCCGCGGTGGCTCCCGCCACGGCCGCGCCGGAGCACAGCCCCACCGCGGCGACCAGCAGTACCAGGAGCCAGCGCCGGGGACGCTGGTCGCGGAGGCCGCGGTCCCGCAGCCTCCGAAGATAGACGTCGCGCGCAGCGCGATGACCGGCGGTCATCCCACGCTCCCCTCGGTGCGACACAGCGCGCCCGCGGCGGGGCCAGTCCGCCGGTCCGCCACGTGGCACAGCACCGAGTCGGAATCACCTGTGGGGGCGCAAGATCATCGTAGGGAGCCCGACGCCGCCGAACCCCGTCTTGACAGCAATTGGACGAGAACGGCGCGCCTCCTGACCGTGCGGCGCCGGAAGTTCGGTCGCCGGTCCGAGGCGGATGGCTGCCCGTGGCCAGCGAGGGGACCCGCCTGCCCACGGCAGGCTGGCGTCGCGGGTCGCGTTCAGTGGGGGCGGAGCTCGCCCTCCCCCAGACGCACGTACACCACCGGCACTTGCTCCAGGTCGATGCGCACCGCTTCATCGCCCAGCCGTAGCGCGATGACCCGCGGCGCTTCCGGGGCGAGCAGCCGCTCCAGCACGGCCTCGGCGAGCGCGGCCGACACACGCAGGTGCTGGGCGTCCCCCTCGTCGAATACAAGCAGGATCTCCGCGTCGCCCGCCGAGACCGGGCCGCCGTTGTCCGTCGGCACCTCGGCGCGCACCTGCGCGGGCTCATCTCCCCGCGGCAGGGCGGGTGTACTCGTGTGGTCTTCCTCCTGCGGCGCTTCGACTTTGCCGGCATGCCCCGGGTCAGAGGCGCGCGGCGCCCCGGCCTCGCCCGGGACCTCGGGCTCCGCGTGCTCCCCGGCCGCGGCCCGCGAGACTCCCTCGGGCGGCCCCGCCGCCAATGTGCCGACGTCCTCGACGGCGTCCTCCGGCGACCCGCCCCGCTCCGACAACGCCTCGCGGAAGCGTGCCTGCCAGCCGGAGAGCACCTGCTGCGCCTCGCGTCGTAGCCGCTCCGCGTCCAGCCCGAGATCCCCGAGCACTCTGCCGGGCACGCTCTCCGGCGCCTGAGCAAGCCCGAGCAGGAGGTGCTCGGTGCCCACGTAATGGCGCTGCATCCGCTGCGCTTCCGCGACCGCGCGGTCCAGCGCGCTGAGTGCGGTAGCGTCCAACCAGGGTCCGCTCGAGGCTGATTCCGGCGGAGCTTCGGCCTCCACCGGGTCGTCCGCCGGTGGGGCGGCGGCCTGCACCGCGTCGCGCGCCCGGTCGAAGTTCACGCCCGCCCGCTCCAGCACCCGGGCCGCCATGCTGCCACGCTCCTGCAGCATCGCGAGGAGCAGGTGCTCGGGCCGTACCTCCGCGT
>JAJYLG010000111.1 GCA_021787985.1 Chloroflexota bacterium | reverse complement strand
CCACTGACGGTGCAGTTCACGGACACCTCGACCGGCAGTCCGACCGGTTGGAGCTGGGACTTCGGGGATGGCCAGACTTCGACAACCCAGGGTCCGACGCACACCTTCGCCTCGGCCGGCACGTATCTCGTCGCCATGACCGCCACGAACGTGTGTGGCGAGAGTGTCGCCACGCCCGTGACCATTACGGTGACGGGGCTGATCGCGGCCTTCACCGGCACGCCGACGAGCGGCACCGCACCCCTGACCGTGGCGTTCACGGATCAGTCGCAGGGTGGACCCACCAGCTGGAGCTGGAACTTCGGTGACTCCCACGCCACGGGCGGCACGAACACAAGCACGGCCCAGAACCCCACCCACACCTACAGCGTCGGCGGAACGTACACGGTGACCCTGACCGTCTCGAACGGGACGAGCTCGGCAACCAGCACGCAAACTGGCTACATCACGGTCGGCTGCGTGGTGCCCAACTTCTCAGGAAACTCGGTGCTCGAGTCTGACGCCCAGAGCACCTGGGCTGCGGCAGGGTTCACTTCCACGGTCCAATTCGCGAATGACTACAACGGCGCGAAGGCTATTAACTGGCAGTCGGTGACCGGTGGAACGGTCGACTCAACCTGCGGCATCTCCATCTCCGTTAAGCACGGCGGATGATGAACACTCAGTCCGATCGGCGCTCCCGGGGCCAGGCGGTCGTGGAGTTCGCCCTGGTCATTCCCCTCCTGGTCGCCATCATGCTCGGAATCATCGACATGGGTCGCGCGATCTCTGCCTACGGCACCGTGTCCGAGGCCGCCCGAACCGCGGCTCGAGTTGCCATCGTCGACCAGAACGTGACGGCGATCCAGGGCGCGGTGACCGGCGATCCACGGATCGCATGGCTGGGGCTCACGGCGGCCAATGTGCCCGCCCCGACCTACGCCTGCACAGCTCCGTACTCCCTCGGCTGCGTCGTGACGACCACGGTCACCTACCGGTTCCAGCCGCTCACGCCGCTCATCACGACCGTGCTCGGGCCGATCACGCTGTCCTCGACGTCCGCCCTGCCCATCGAAAGGGTCTACCCATGAATGCGCAGCGAGTCCCGAATGCGCTGCTGAATCTCCGCCGATTGACGTCGGGCTCCGCGATGCTCGCCTGGGGCCGCCGTGCAGCTCCAGCCAGAGGCGCGCGACGCGAGCACGGGCAAGTGCTGGTCCTCGTGGTGCTGGGCATGGTCGGGATGCTCGCCATGGCTGCCATCGTGGTCGACGGCGGCAACGCCTGGGCGCAGCAGCGAGCGACGCAGAACGGTGCGGACTCCGCGGCGGAAGCGGGGGCTGTGGTGCTCGTCCAGCAGATGTCCGGTTCCAACCCCACGTGGACGAACGCCCAGTGGGACTCGGCAGTCAACACGGCAGTCAGCGCCGCCGCGAGCGGGGCCCAGAACAACCTCAGCTCTCTGCAGGCGTACTACACGGACGTCAATGGCAACCTGCTCACGAGCGGGGGCGCCACCACCGCGGACCCGACCGACGCGGCCGTCGTCGGGGCCGGTGCGGTGCCGACGGGCGCGGCAGGCGTTCAGACGCAGGGAGATCGGACGTTCAACACCTACTTCGCGGGCGTGATCGGCCTCAGCCATATCACCACCCCCGCCAGCGCGACGGCCGTGGCCGGCGTGCTCGTGGGAATCTCCGGAACTCCGGTTCTGCCGGTCACGTTCCCCGTGACCATCTCGACCTGCAGCGGGTCGAGTAACCTGGTCCCGGGTCAGGCCCCCTGGCCGATCGTGGACCCGGCGCACGCCAACGCCTCCAACGAGGCGATCGTCCCGCTGTGCAAGACCGGCCCGGGCTCCGTCGGGTGGCTCGACCTCGGGGGAAGCTCGACACTCGCCGGTCAGATCACGACGCCGTCCACCGCGTCCTTCACCCTGCCATTGTGGCTTCAGACCAAGACGGGCGATGCCAACAGCGTGGACACGGCGATGAATGCGTACGACGGTCAGATGATCCTGCTGCCCATGTTCGATGGGACCTGCAAGACGGAGCCGTCCAGCACAGACCTGACTGCCTGCACGACCCCGGGCGTCGGCAACAACACCTACTACCACATCCCGCAGTTCACCGGCTTCCTGCTGGACCACGCCTACATCCAGGGCAACAACTTCCCGGCATGCAACTCGACACCGGGCGCTCCGGCGGTCGGCGGGAACGGCTCGACAGGTTGCCTCAAAGGGTGGTTCGTCAAGCGGATCGAATCCGGTGAGGTCGTCGCCGGGAGCACGTCGAACGGCCCGGCAGCCATGGGCGTGCAGCTGATCAAGTAGGCCCGGGCCGGCAACGCTTGACGGTGCTCCACGCGCCGGCCACAGTGCGGAAGGTGAACACGCTCGAGCTCGGTGCGCGCCCGGCCGGAGAGGCGGTACGAGGTGACGACCTGCGGGCCGTCACCTCGCCGCGCGCTCGACTCGACGCACGGATCGTCGCCTGGTCGGTTGTCGTTGGTCTCTCGACGTTGTTCGATCTCGCTGTCTTCGTGGGATGGGTTGGCAACGGCGTTACTGCTGGCGAGGATGGGACTCGACTTCTGCGGGCGGCCCAGAGCCTTGCCGCCCACGCGCCCCTCTACTCGGACCCCGCCTTCCTCTACTCGCCGCTTGCCGCGCTCCTGGCCTGGCCGGCGTCGCTCCTGCCCACGGAGACGGCGCTGGCGGCCTGGCTGGTCGCCGAACTTGCGCTGACCGGGCTGCTCGCGCTGCGGTTCACCCGCGGCCTGCCGTTCAGCGTCCGGCTCGTCGCCGTGGTCGGTGCCACCACGTCGCTGCCGGTGCTGTACGACGTGGCGCTTGGGAACACAACGGTCGTGCTGCTCGCGACGATGGCGCTGGTCGTCATGCTGCCGGACGGGGTGGGGGCAGGGCTTGCGCTCGGCGTGATGGCGGCGGCGATCCCGAAGCCGCTGGTCGTGCCGTTCCTCGCCTGGATGCTGGTCTGGCGGCGTCGCGCACTGGCGGGGACCCTGTTGGCCGGAGCCGCGGCCACCGCGGTGGCCATGCTGGTGGCCGGCGCCGGAGCCTACCAGTCCTGGATCGCTGCGGCGCGAGCTGGCACCAGGTTCGCGGTCCCGTTTGCCGGCAACTCCGGGCTGACCGAACTGGCGCCTGCGGCGGCCCTGCCCATCATGCTGGTCACGGCCGCACTGTTTGTATGGGTCCTTGCTCGCCGAGACCAGCAGACCGCGCTGGTGTGGGCCCTCGGATGCGGCCTGATCGTGGCACCGTACGTCGGTCTGTACGGCGCCGCGGCGCTGCTGCTGGCGATCCCGGAGCTCTACGCGCGCGCGCCGCGCCTCACCTTCGGGCTGGCCGCGATCGCCCCTCTTGCGGCGCCGTTTGCCCTCCCGCTTCTGGGAGGCGCAGCCATGGCGGTCGCACTCGTGACGCGACCCGCGAGTGCCGCCGGGCATCCCGGCCGCGTCGTCGTGCCGCCACGCCCGCGGCGTTGAGATCCCGGGCGGCCCGATCGGGCACAGGTGGCCGCCCCAGCCCCCCATCCGGCACCTGCTACGCTTCCGTTCGATGAAGGGCCTCGTGCTGGCAGGCGGGACGGCGACACGCCTCTACCCCCTCACGCTCGTCACCAACAAGCACCTGCTGCCCGTCTTCGACCGCCCCATGATCGACTACCCGATCGAGACCCTGGCCGGCATGGGCATCCGCGACGTGCTGGTGATCGTGGGCGGCAAGAGCGTCGGCGACATCGTGGAGCTGCTGGCCGACGGGAACGCCTTCGGGCTCGACCTGACCTACCGCTTCCAGCGTGGCGCGCTCGGGATCGCCCACGCGATCGGGCTGGCCCGGCGCTTCGTGGGGGACGACCCGTTCTGCACCGTGCTGGGCGACAACGTGCTGCTGGGCGACCCGCTCGAGAACGTGGCCGAGGCGTTCGAGGCGAGCAACTTCGGCGCCGGCACGCTGCTCTACGAGGTGCCCGACCCGCGTCGTTTCGGGGTGGCCGAGTTCCGGCGGCCGGACGGCTCCCCCGCCGACGGCGCCCGCGACGACGACGTGCTGGTGGGCTTCGAGGAGAAGCCC
Organism: Chloroflexota bacterium; assembly: GCA_021787985.1. GTDB lineage: Bacteria > Chloroflexota > Dehalococcoidia > DSGV01 > DSGV01 > JAJYLG01. The sequence continues at coordinate 3,134 of JAJYLG010000111.1, read as the reverse complement.
GAGCACCCGAAGTCGAACTTCATACCGATCGGCGTGTACTTCCTGCGCCCCGACGTGTTCGATGTGATCGAGCGCCTGGTGCCCTCGGCGCGCGGTGAGTTCGAGATCACCGACGTGCTGAACCACTACCTGGCGCACGGCGGGATCTTCTGGCGGCGCTATGGCGGACGCTGGACCGACGCCGGGACGGTCGAGTCGCTGATGGCGGCGACCCAGCTGGCGGCTGACGATGCGGCGCGTGGGGTGCTGCCCCAGCCCCGCGGGGTGGACGGCCCGCGATGATAGCCACGCCGCCCGCGGAGGCTGAGGCCGGGGTCCGCGATTCCGCGGCCGCCGGCGATGAGCCAGCGCCGGCATGAGCCCGACCCCCCGACGTGGCGCCGGCTCCGGCCGCATCCTGGCCCCCGAGCGACCCGCGACCCGTACGATGTCGGCCGCAGCGCCCGACCCCAACGAGCCCGGCCCCTCCACCCGCAGGAGCGCCGCCTCCCGCCCGACCCCCCGTCGCCAGCGGACCGGTGATCGCGCCTTCCATTCGCTCGTCGTAACCGGCGGCGCCGGGTTCATCGGCAGCGCCTTCGTCCGCAATCTGCTGCGCACCGACCCCGAGGTCATCGTCACCGTCCTCGACAAGCTGACCTACGCCGGCAACCCCGCCAACCTGGCCCCCTGCGAGGACGACCCCGACCAGGCCGGCCGCTTCCGGCTGATCGTCGCGGACATCGCCGACCCCCTCGCCGTCGCCCCGCTGGTCGCCGACGCCGACGCCGTGGTCAACTTCGCCGCCGAGTCGCACGTAGACCGCAGCATCCAGGACCCCACCGCGTTCCTCCGCACCGGGGTCCTCGGCGTCCACACCCTGCTCGAGGCCGTGCGCCGCGCCGACCACCCGGTGCGCTACCTGCAGGTCTCCACCGACGAGGTCTATGGCGACGTGCCGGAGGGGGCCAGCACCGAGGACGATCCGGTACGCCCGCGCAGCCCTTATGCGGCGGCCAAAGCGGCCGGCGACCTGCTGGTCCGCAGCTACGTGATCACCCACGGCATCGACGCGGTGGTCACCCGCGGGTCCAACACCTACGGCCCGTACCAGTACCCCGAGAAGGTGATCCCGCTCTTCGTGACCAACGCGATCGGCGGGCAGGCGCTCCCGCTCTACGGCGACGGCCTGCAGCGGCGCGACTGGATCCACGTCGACGACCACGCGGCGGGGATCGAGCTGGTGCTGCGGCGGGGCGAGCGGGGCGGCGTGTACAACGTCCCCGGTGTCGCCGAGCTGACCAACCTGGAGCTGACGCGGCGCATCCTGGCGCAGCTGGGCTGCGGCGACGAGCTGATCCGCCACGTCGAGGACCGCCCGGGGCACGACCGGCGGTACCGGATGGACGGGGCTCGGATCGCGGCGCTCGGCTGGGCGGCACAGGTGTCGATCGAGGACGGACTGGCGGCCACGGTCCGCTGGTACCGCGAGCACGAGGACTGGTGGCGCCCCCTCAAGTCGGGGGAGTGGCGCGGCTACTACGCGCGCCAGTACGGGGCACGCCTTGCGGGCAGCACGCCGCACGATCCGGCGGCGCCGTGAGGATCGCCGTCACCGGGGCCGGCGGCAGGCTCGGCAGCGCGCTGGTTGCGGCGCTCATGCGCGAGCAGCCTCTGAGCCGTGCGGTGTCGGTCGAGGGCTGGTCGCGCCCCGCGCTCGACCTGGACCGCCCCGAGTCGCTGTCGGCGCTGGTCCGGGCCCGACGCCCCGACCTGGTGATCCACGCGGCGGCCTGGACCGACGTCGACGGCTGCGCGCGCGACCCGGACGCGGCCATGCACCGCAACGGCGAGGCCACCGCGGTGCTGGCGGAGGCGTGCCGGGAGACCGGCGCCGACCTGCTGTACGTCTCGACCAACGAGGTGTTCGACGGGCGCCGCGCCGACGGGCGGCCGTACGCGGAGGACGACCCGGTGGCGCCGGCGAACGCCTACGGGCGAAGCAAGCGGGCGGGCGAGGAGGCGTTGCTCGCCGGGGTCGGCCCGGTGGACGGTGCACGAGCCCCGGCCGGCCGGGCGATCGGGGACGGCGGGACCGCGTCGGGCGCCGGCGAGCAGGGGCTCGCGACGGCCGACGGTCGTGTGGAGGCTCCCGGACGAGCGGCCGAACGCGACGAACCCCGTCGCTGGGTCGTGCGGACCGCCTGGCTGTACGGCCCTCCCGGCGCGGACTTCCCCTCGAGGATCATCGCCGCCGCCGTCCGTGCCGCGGCCCATCGCACCACCCTGCGTTTGGTCTCCGATGAGATCGGCTCACCCACGCGCGCGGCCGACCTCGCCTCCGGCAGCGTGGCGCTGGTGCGCGCGCGGCCCGAGAGCGGCGTCTATCACCTGGTGAACGCCGGCCGCGCGTCCCGCGCGGAATGGGCCGAGACCGTGCTGCGCGAGGTCGGCATCCGCGTCCGAACCGAGCGGGTGCCGGGCGCCACCTGGGAGCGCGCGTCCACGCCGCCTGCCTGGGCAGTGCTGGGAACGTCCCGCGCGGCGCAGCTCGGCATCATGCTCCGCGACTGGCGCGCCGCGCTCTTCGACGAGTTGCCGCGTTATCGGGCGCTGGCGGCCGATCGGGCGCTGGCGGCCGATCGGGCGCAGGCGGCCGAGGCGCAGGCGGCCGAGGCGCAGGCGGCCGAGGCGCAGGCGGCGTCGGGTCCAGGCGGGGCAGAATCCCGCTGACGCACGCCCGGTGAGCCTTACGTGCCCTCCGGTGGCCGCCGAGGATGCTCCGAGGCCGGTGAGATTCGGATATCGCGGCCAAGCGCCAGATGAGCCGCGGATATCGCACGGCAGAGGCACGCAGGCTAGCCGCCTCGGTCCCATGCGCCGCCGGGTCGCCACGTAAGGCTCCGGTGGCGAGCATTACCGACATTCAGCCCGTTAGACTGGCCGCGACCGGGGCACGGCATCGTTTGCGCGCCCCGCGTCTCCGCGCGCCGAGTCTACGTGCGCCGCAATACTGCTATGCTGCATCGCATGAAGACGTACCTGTTGACCGTGCAGTCCCGCGGCACGGTCGCTCTTCCGGCTGACCTGCGTCGTCGCCTCCACCTCGATCAGGCCAACGCCCAGATCAAGCTGGTCGAGGGCGAGGACGGTCG
>JAJYLG010000110.1 GCA_021787985.1 Chloroflexota bacterium | reverse complement strand
GCCGCCAGGGCCGCCGCCAGGGCCGCCGTCGGGGCCGCCGGGGCCGCCGGGGCCGCCGCCTGGGCCGCCGCCTGGGCCGCCCAGAACCGCAAATTGACCGCGATGCTCAGGGCGCTACTCAGGGGCCGCAAGTGAGCCGCGCCGGGTGGCTCGCGCTGGCCCTGCTCGCCGCGGTCGGCGCGCTCGCGCTCGCCGCCGCGGACGAGCCGGACCCGAACGCAGACGCGGACTTCGCGGAACGCTGCCGCCAACGGGGGTGCCTGTGAGACTGGGATTCCTTATCCGGGAACTGGCCGCGCTCGACCAGAACGCGATGGTCCACTTTCGTGCTTGCGGCCAGATAAGCGGGGTGCCGGACGGCGGCAACCCGGGAGAGTTCCGCAGTTACCGCGGCTACTACGACCGGCTGGCGCTCGGCAGTGGCCCAAGGGCCAAGACGGTAGGCGAACTGCTTGGGGCGGCCCGCGATGCTGTTGGGGCGCCGTTCGACGGCTACAAGGGCGGCGAGTTCACGATGGACGAGAACACGGCGCTCTACGCCGCCAATTGGGGCGAGTCATACGGTGACCAGATTGTAGGCGTCGAGAAGCGCGGCCGCGCGGTCCTCCTCCTCGTCGCACACGCGGAGGAATGGTGAGACGCGCCCTGCTCGCCGCCGCCCTCCTGCTCGCCCTCGCCGCCGCCGCCTTCGTCGGCTACGAAGTCGGCCTCGCGCGCATCACCCCGGAGATCATCGCCGTCCGCAACCTGTGCTTCGCCCCCGACCCGAGGGTCCGGTGAGCGACAGCCCGCTTCTGACCCGCGCGGAGGCCGCCGCGTACCTCCGGGTCTCCTTGCGCACGCTTGATCGTCTGGACGTGCCGCGCATCAAGTATGGCCACCGCACCATGCGCTACGAGCGCGCGGCCCTCGACGCCTGGATCACCGCGCACAAGGAGGCGGCGTGACGCGCCACGGCTATCCGCGCCTGCGCTACACGGTGCCGGGCTGGGGCGACCTCAACGTGTCGGCGGGCACGCCGCGCCGGCGCATGGTGCGGCGGCTGCGGAACATGGTGCGGGGGCTGATCGAGGAGGGCCGCTACGACTACCTCGATCTCCTGCGCCAGCGCGAGCTGCGGCCCCTCGACCTCATGGGCCGCTTGGACGGCCAGCCTATCCACGCGCTGCCGCCGGCCGGGGCCTTCCGCCCCGTCGCGGAGACGGTGGCGCCGTGGGTCGCGGCGCTGGCGGCGACCGACCGGCACAAGGTCAACTGCGCGTTCCACTTCAAGCGCCTGCTGGCCCTGGACGGCAACGCCCGTCCGGCGGACCTCGCGGCCCTCCTGGCGCGCCTGCGGACGGCGGACGAGGCGCGCGGCGCCTTCCGCTCGTTCAACTACGCCCGTGCGGTCGCGCTTGCCTACCTGCGGGATCATGGCGGCCAGCGCACCGACGCCTACACCCGCGCGCTCGCCGTCCACGTCCTGCCGACCACCCGCAAGCGCCAAGGGCATCCGTGCACGCCGGACGAGGCCTGGGGCCTAGCGTGCGTCCTGCGGGCGGTCTGGGGCCGCGTCTGGCTGGCGCAATGCCTGACGGGCATGGGCAACGAGGAACTGTGGGGCGAGTGGGGCGCCGAGGACGGCGGCTACCACATCCGGGGCACCAAGCGCGCGGGCCGCGACCGGCTGGTGCCCGCGCTCTACGCCATCGAGCGCCCGCCGCTCGGCCTCGAGGCCGGCGTGCGGCTCTACCGCAAGGCGCTGCGGGCGGCAAGCGGGGGGAAGGTGCAGCCCTACGACGCGCGGCGCACCTACGCCAAGTGGCTCGCGCTGGCGGGCGTGGATCGCGTGCATCAGGACGCCTGCATGGGGCATGGCCCCGCGACGATGACCGAACTGTACCAGCGGGGCAACGTGGCGCCCTACTTGGCGGGGATCGGCGCGCAGCTCGCGGCGGTGGTGCGCACGGTGACGCCGGAGACGCGGGCGCGGGTGGCCGAGGCGTTCGGGCCGGAATCTCCGGAGGCGCATACCTTGGAGGGCGAGTGATCTACCCGGTATCGGAGTTGTCTGCGGCATCGCCCGACATGGGCGAACTGGCGTGACCCGTCCACCAAACGGGCTCGGCGATGTACGGGATTCTGCCGTGCGGGTTCTGCAAGTCTATGCGCCCAGGAGGGATCGAACCCCCAACCTTCTGATCCGTAGTCTTGCCCCGGTGCGCGCCAGGAAGCGTAAACCCGCGCCAGTCCACACACAAGCCAACCGGGCGACCGGGCGAAGCGATACCGAAACGGGGTTTGCGCTGGCGGAATCTTGCCGGGTCGTGCCGGTCCCGGCGGCGGGCGCTTGAGCGCGGGCGTGGCCGCCACCAACCACCACCCGGAGGGCCGATGACCAAACTGTTGCGGGCGCTGAACGAGGGGCCGAACACCGGCTGCCTCAACTGCGGTGGCCACCGAGGCCGACGGCTTCGTATGACGGACATCGTGGCTGTCGGTTTCGGAGACGCGCATTGCTCGCGGGACGGCGTGGTGATCTGGTACGAGAAGCCCAACGCGCGCCGGTTCGCGCGCGTTCGCAGGTTCGAGAAGATGGCCTCGGCCGATCCTGACCACGACTGGCGCATCGTCACGGATGGCCCGCTGCACGGCGAGACGTACCAGCGCCACGGGCCGAAGGCTTGGGTACTTGTCCGAAAGAACGGGGGCTTCGCGTGAATGACGGGCCATCTGACGACGCGGGCGAGCTGGCGGTCGAGGCCGCCGAGCGGCGCGGGTACGCCCGCGCCCGAGGGGAGGGACGAGCCATGACAGAGTTCAAGAGCGAGCACGAGTCGCTGCTACTCACCGTTGCGGACTTTCTGATCGAGGGGCTCGACCAACTCCAGCGGCCGGTGCTGGCCGACGAGTTGCGCCGTCAACTCCAGCGGCCGGTGCTGGCCGACGAGTTGCGCCGTGTCCGCAACGCCACTCTGGCGGCGCTGGAGCGCGCCGAGGCATCGGAGGCGGACCCCCCGCCGGGCGTGCGGACCGTCGGGGACGTTCACGGGGGCGGTCCGTACTGGCACCGGCAATGGATGGCCGACCGCCAGCGGGCCGAGCGGGCGGAGGCGCAGGTTGCCGCGTTTAAGGCGATACCTGAGAACGAGCAGGCGGTCAACGCCGCGCGCGAAATGATGTGGCGCCTGGACGCCGAAGCGGTGCGGGCCGCGCTGGAGGCGGCCGTGCGCGTCGTCACCGGGGAGACACCATGAAAAAGCGCATCACCCGCAGGCGTCCTCCGCGCCAGAAGGCGGCGGCGGGCTCCATCTACCTGCTCCGTACTTGCGCGGCCGACGGTTCCTCCTACAACGGCTTTCGCTGGCCACTCACGGTCGGTGCGAGGGTCGCGGCGCCCGACTGGGATAGTCAGCCCCGATGCGGAGGCGGACTCCACGGGTTGCCGTCCGGCATCGGGGGCGCTGGCCTGCTCTCCTTCCGCGAGGATGCACACTGGCTCGTGTTCCGTGCCCGTCGGGCCGACGTCGTGGCCATTGATGCCCAGAAGGCGAAGGCCCGGCGCGGGACGGTCGCCTACGTCGGTGACAAGGCTGGCGCCCTGGGCTTTCTCGCCGCGCATGGGTGCGACCCTACGGCAGTGGTGTGGGCGCAGGCCACGGCCTCGGGCGACAGGGGGCAGGCCACGGCCTCGGGCGACAGGGGGCAGGCTACGGCCTCGGGCGACGGGGGGCACAGCATCAGCCGCCACGTCGCGCGGGCTGGCGCGCTCGGCACCGCGCTGTGCCTGTGGTGGGACGGCGAGCGGGAGCGCGTGGTGGTGGGGTATGTGGGCGAGGATGGCGTGAAGCCGAACGTCTGGTATCGCGCCGACGGGGGCAGGCTAGTCGAGGTGGCGGACGATGAGGTCTGATCCGGCGCGGGCGGGTCGCGTGACGCCCGAGGCGGCTCGCGTGAGCTCGGGCGGGGCCGCCACCAACGACAGGGAGGCGTAGCGTGACGCGGTGTCCGAAGTGCGGTTGTCCGCGAGTTGTCGGCCCTGCAGCTTCGAGAAGCGCGAGCCGACGCTAGAACAACGGGGCGCGGATACGCCCGCGCCCGAGGGGAGGCACGAGCGATGAAAGAGCAGGAGCGGGCGCTGCTGCTGGCGCTGGCGGAAGGATGGCAGGACGGGGACGACGGGGTACGCCGCAAGCGGATCGTGCAAGGCGCCCTGGCGGCGCTCGAGCGCGCCGTGACGGAGGGGGACGGCGAAAGCCGCGACGGGCCGACGTGGCGCATCCATGACGAGATGCGGGCGCGGGCCGAGCGGGCGGAGGCGCTGGTCGCCGCGCTGGACTGCGCGCCCAACAGGGACGCTGCACGGCTCGATTGGTGGGAGAAGCACCTAAACTACGAGCATGCCACCGACTACGAAGACGGCAACGTGGTGCTCTATCGGGTCACCGGGAACGTGAACGACCGCGTGTGGCACCAAGTGGCGAGAGGGCCGACGCTGCGCGCGGCACTCGACGCCGTGCGCGTCGTGACCGAGGAGGACGAGTGAGCGCAAGAGACGCGGCGCTTCGGAAGATTGCCAGAGAGTTCAACCTCACGGTGGACGCCGCGGTGTGCGAGGAGCGCATCCGTTGGGAGCAAGGCGTCACCAAGATCATGCGGATCGCGATAGACGAGGCCGACGCCGCCGAAGCCGCCACGCGGATTGCCGATCTGGCTGCGGAACTGCTCCGAGAACGGAGCGCCAAGTGAGCGCCCCCCAGGCGGGCACGCCCGCGCCGCTGCCCGCCGACCTCGCCGAGCGGGTCGAGGCCATCTGTGCGGCAATGGCGGCTGCCCATTGGGGGGACATGGAGCCGCTGGCGCGTGAGGCGCACAACGCGGTGCGGGACTTGGCACGCGACTTCGCGGCCGAGCGCGCCCGCGCCGACGCGCTCCACAAGACGCTGACAAAGTACAGGCATCATACACACCTCTGCGCGTCGGGTGGTGGGCACTGGCCGAACCTCGCACCGGAACGCTGTACCTGCGAACTCGCGGCGGCGCTGTCGCGCGCGGCCCCGCCCACCACGGAGAGCAAGTGAACTGGCCGATTGTAACAGTTTTCGTGGCGCCGTTCCACCAACATCTCTGGGCGATGCCCGGAGATCTGCCCAGCGAAGCCAATAGCGGCGGTGTCAAGAGTCAGCACTTCCGGCCCGAGAACCAAGCAACCACGCGAAACCCCAGCGGGAACGCGGACAATCGCCATTCCACGATTATTAGATTTGACGGTGAACCTCAACGAAGGAGCATCGTCAATGACCACGAAGCAGGCGCTCCGCGAAGCCGTGCGCCGCTGGGGCAAGACGGCGGGCGTCCGGTCCGCCCCAAAGGCGGCAACGAAGGTCGAGCGCGAGGCCGCACGCGCCCGAGTGATCGAGTTGCGGGCGAACAAACCGAGGTTGCGCCCCGACTGGCAGACCAGACAGGAATGGGACGCGCACAACGCGGCCGTGTGCCAGTGGCGTCAGGAGGAGCGAGAGGCGCAAGACACAATCTTCTCCTACCGCTGCACGGTCGGTGCCATCGAGCACCACATCGCCTTCTGCGTGAAGGGCCAGGGCGACACCTTCGAGGAAGCGTTCGCCGAGGCAGATCGGCGTCCGTGACGCCCCGGTCCGCCCCCGCCCAGGCCAAGCCGTGACCCTCACGCTGCCACTCCCGCCCTGGAGCCTCAACCGCCGCGGCCACTGGTCCGTCCGCTACCGCGCCGAGAAGGCGTGGCGCGTCCGCGCCGCCGTCGCGCTCCAGAGCCAGCGCGCCCTGAAGCCGCCGGCACCGCTCGACCGCGCGCGGGTCACGGCCCTGGTGGTCACGCAGCGCACCGCCGACCTCGACAACTGCACGGGGCGGCTCAAGGGGATCCTGGATTTGCTCGTCCGCTCGGGCTGGCTCGCCGCCGACGACCCCGCACACCTCATCGCGCTCACGGTCACGCAGGCGACGGACCACCTCCGCCCGCGCGTCGAGGTCACCATCGAGGCGGCAGCGTGAGCGCGCACCAGTGGACCACGGACTACGGCGCCGCCGACCAGTTCCCCCTCCCGCTCGCCCCCGCGCGCCCGCCCGCCCCGTGGGCGCAGGCCGCCGCCGTCGTCCACCCGCCGCTCGCCCGCGCCAGCGACCCCGAGACTTCGCACCGGGCAGCGCGCGCCTACGCCGACGCCGCCGCCACCCAGGCCGGCCAGCTCGACGCCTTCTATCGCGGGTGCGGCGAACGCGGCGCTACGCACTTCGAGGCTGCTGCAGCGCTCGGATGGACCCCCGAACAGGTGGCGCGCCGACTCGCGGGACTCCGGGATGCCGGGCTGCTCGTCACGCTCGCGGAGACGCGCGAGGGCGACGGGCACCGCCCGAGCCACGTCTACGTCGCCACGGCGCACCGGCATGGCCGGCCGCTTGCCACGCCGGCCAAGAGAGCCGCGTGAGCGACCGCTGGCGAGTGATTCACGGCGAGTGCCTCGACGTGATGCGGACGCTCGCACCGGGCAGCGTGGACGCCATCGTGACTGACCCGCCCTACGGAACCGGCGCATGGCTCCGCGAGAAGGCGGGGGCAGGTAGCGACCCGACGGCCATTCATCGTCTGGAGGAATGGGACAGGTGGGACGAGCGGTGGATCGCCGAGGCCAAGCGCCTTGAGCCGCGCCGTTGGGCAATCTTCGTTCCCACAACGCAACTCGCTGCCGCTGCTGCTGCTGTCGGGGAACCCGGCCGTTTGTTCGTCTGGGTGAAGCCTGACCCGCGTCCTCGCTTTGGCGGCCAGCCATCCTACGGCATCGAGCCCGTGATGATCTTCGGGGCGACGGAGCCGATAGGCGGCAAGGACTGGTTCATGTGCCAAGCGCCGCGAACGCTCCGCGAGCATCCCCATCAGAAGCCGATCAAGGTCATGCGCTGGCTGGTTTCGCTCGCCTGCCCGCCAGACGGGCTGGTGATCGACCCCCATGCTGGCAGCGGCACTACCGGCGTGGCCTGCGTGCTTGAGGGCCGCCGCTTCCTCGGCATTGAGTGCGAGGCGGAGTACGTCGAGATCGCCCGACGCCGCATCGCGGAGGCCGCGGCCCAAGGCAACCTCTTCGGGGAGGCCGCGTGAAGCCCACCGCCGCCCTCTGCGCCTGGTGCGCCCGGCGCTTCCCCGTCGCCCTCATCGGCCGCCAGTGCCCCGTCTGCCGCGGCCCCCTGCTCGCCATCCGCGAACCCGCCAAACCCC
>JAJYLG010000109.1 GCA_021787985.1 Chloroflexota bacterium | reverse complement strand
GATCTAGCGCCGCGTGGCGTTCCGGCGGGCCGTCAAGCAGACGCTCCAGCGGACGATGCAGCGCGGGGCGCTCGGCTGCAGGATCGCCATCGGCGGGCGGCTGGGCGGGGCGGAGATGTCGCGCCGGCATGGCGAGTCGGCCGGGCGGGTGCCGCGGCACACGCTGCGGGCGGATATCGATTACGGGTTCGCCGAGGCGCACACGACCTTCGGACGGATCGGCGTGAAGGCGTGGATCTACAAGGGCGAGGTGCTCCCGGAGCGCAAAGAGCGCAGCGAGACGACGGCCGGAGGCGCCGGTGCGGCCGGCGGTGAGGCCACGGCCGAGGCCGAGACATCGGCCGGGGTGCAGGGCTAGGAGCGGGCGATGCTGCAACCGAAGCGGGTGAAATACCGCAAGCAACACCGCGGACGTCGCGCCGGTGCCGCGGCCACCGGTAACTCGGTGGCGTTCGGCGACTGGGGCCTGCAGGCGCTTGACAACGGCTGGGTGGATGCGCGGCAGATCGAGGCGGCACGCCGCGCCATCACGCACCACATGAAGCGCGGCGGTCAGGTGTGGATCCGGATCTTCCCGGACAAGCCGGTGACCGCCAAGCCGGCCGAGACGCGCATGGGTTCGGGCAAGGGCGCGCCGGACCACTGGGTGGCGGTGGTCAAGCGCGGGCGCATGCTCTTCGAGGTCGCGGGCGTGCGCGAGGACGTGGCCCACGCGGCGCTGCGCCTGGCGCAGCACAAGCTGCCGGTGGAGACGCGCCTGGTGGAGCGCGCGACCGAGGCGTTGCTCTGAGGGGTGAGTGAGATGGGACGGCGCGACGAGATCCGCGCACTGCAGCAGTTGAGCGATGCGGACCTGCGCAAGCGGCTCGAGGAGGCGCACCGCGAGGTGTTCACGCTGCGCTTCCGGCACGCTACGCGGCAGCTCGACAACCCGCAGGCCCTGCGTGCCGCACGGAAGATCGTGGCGCGCGTCAAGACGTTGCTGCGGGAGCGTGAGCTGGCCCGCACCGGGGAGGTCGCGTCGTGAAGAAGCTGCAGTTGCCGCCGGAGCTGGGCCGGCGCCGCGTCCTGGAGGGCGTGGTCGTCTCCGACCGGATGCAGAAGACGGTGGTAGTGGCGGTGGAGCGCAAGGCGCGCCATCCGATCTACAAGAAGACGATGCGGCGCACCAAGCACTACAAGGCGCACGACGAGTCGGACGAGTGCCGGGCGGGCGACGTGGTGCGCATCGTTGAGGTGCGCCCGCTCTCGCGCGACAAGCGCTGGGCGGTGGTGAACCGCGTGCGGCGGGGCGAGATGGCCGAGGTGGCGCCGCAGGTGATCGGCGCGTCGTTGCTGGGCCAGCAGGAGCTGCGCGCGGCACACGGCGAGGCGCGCATCCGCGTCGAAGAAGCGCCCGTAGAGCCGCCGACCGTGGAGGCGCCCGTAGAGCCGCAGCCGGCCGAAGCGTCCGCGGAGCCGGAGCTCGCCGAAGCGCCCGTAGAGCCGCCGATCGCGGAGGCGCCCGTAGAGCCGCAGCCGGCCGAAGCGTCCGTGGAGCCGCCGACCGCGGAGGCGCCCGCAGAGCCGCGGCCCGCCGAAGCGTCCGTAGAGCCGCCGACCGCGGAGGCGCCCGTAGAGCCGCAGCCGGCCGAAGCGCCTGTGGAGCCGCGGCCCGCCGAAGCGCCCGTAGAGCCGCCGACCGCGGAGGCGCCCGCCGAGCCGGAGCCCGCCGAGAGGCCATCCGAGGAGGGCGGCGCATGATCCAGCAGTACTCCCGCCTGAAGGTGGCGGACAACTCGGGGGCGCGCCAGATCCAGTGCATCCTCGTGCTCGGCGGCTCGCGACGGCGTTACGCCGGGCTCGGAGACACCATCGTCGCGTCGGTGAAGGTGGCGCAGCCGAACGCCGCGATCAAGAAGGGCGACGTCGTGCGTGCCGTGGTGGTGCGCACCAAGAAGGTCCACCGCCGGCCGGACGGCAGCACCATCCGGTTCGACGAGAATGCGGCGGTGCTGCTGACGAACGACTTACAGAACCCGCGCGGGACGCGCATCTTCGGGCCCGTGGCGCGCGAGCTGCGCGAGCGGAACTTCATGAAGATCGTCTCGCTGGCGCCGGAAGTGCTGTGATGAACCGGATCAGGCGTAACGATCAGGTGCTGGTAACCACGGGGAAGGACCGCGGCAAACGGGGGACCGTGCGGTCCGTGTACCCGAAGGAACAGCGGGCGGTGGTGCAGGGCGTCAATATCGCGCGCAAGCACATGAAGGCGCGCGACCCGCAGCACGCCGGCGGGATCATCGACATCGAGCTGCCCATTCACTGGAGCAACTTGATGGTGATCTGCCGGAGCTGCAGCCGCCCGACCCGGACGGGATTCCGCGCGCGTGACGACGGGACGAAGGTTCGCGTCTGCAAGCGCTGCGGCGAGGACATCGAGTAGGAGTGGACGGCATGGCAGCGCGGATGAGGGAACGCTACCTGCAGGAGGTCGTGCCCGCGTTGGTACAGGAGTTCAGCTACCAGAACGTGATGCAGGTGCCGCGGCTGGTCAAGGTGGTGGTCAACATCGGCCTGGGCGAGGCGACGCAGAACGCGCGGGCCATCGATGCGGCGGCGCAGGACATCGCCGCGATCACCGGGCAGAAGGCGGTGGTCACGCGGGCCAAGCGGTCGATCTCGAACTTCAAGTTGCGGCAGGGGATGCCGATCGGGCTGGCGGTGACGCTGCGGGGCGAGCGGATGTACGAGTTCCTCGATCGGCTGATCAACATCGCGCTGCCGCGCATCCGCGACTTCCAGGGTGCGCCGCGGCACGCGTTCGACGGCCGCGGGAACTACAGTCTGGGGTTGCGAGAGCAGCTCATCTTCCCGGAGATCGACTACGACAAGGTGGACAAGATCCGCGGGCTGCAGGTAACGGTGGTGACCACGGCGCGCAGCGACGACGAGGGTCGCCGGCTGCTGGCGCTGCTGGGCATGCCGTTCAGCCGCAACTAGGGAGGCAGGTGGAGCTATGGCCCGTACGGCGATGATCGTCAAGGCGCAGCGCCCGCCGAAATACGCGACGCGGCGCAAGAATCGCTGCCTGCTATGCGGCCGAGCGCGCGCCTATATGCGTCCGTTCGGCATGTGCCGTATCTGCTTCCGCGAGCACGCGCACCGCGGGATGCTGCCCGGCGTCAAGAAGGCGAGCTGGTGAGGCGCGCGAGCGAGGCACGCTGGCGACCGTCGAGAGGTGAACGACGATGACGATGACGGATCCGATCGCCGACATGCTGACGCGGCTGCGAAACGCGGTGGCGGCGCGGCACGAGCAGGTCTCGATGCCTGCCTCGAAGATGAAGGTCGCGGTCGCGCGTGTGCTCAAGGAAGAGGGGTTCCTGCGCGACTTCGCCGTGGACGAGGACAAGGAGGTGCCGGCGCGGCGTATGCTGCGCTGCTCCATCTCGTACACGGGGAAGAAGGAGCCGGTGTTGACGGGCTTGCAGCGGGTCAGCAAGCCCGGGCTGCGGGTGTACAGCAAGCAGTTGCAGATCCCCCGGGTCTACGGTGGGCTGGGGATCGCCATCCTCTCGACCCCGCGCGGCGTGATGACGGGCCAGCAGGCGTATCGGCAGCACGTCGGCGGCGAGGTCATTTGTTACGTCTGGTAGGAGCGCGGAGGAGCGGCGATGTCCCGAGTAGGTAAGCAACCCATCCCGCTGCCCGTTGGCGTCCAGGTGACGCTGGAGGGCAATCATGTCCGCGTGCAGGGGCCGAAGGGCCAGCTCGAGCGGACGCTGCCCCGAGAGATCGAGGTGGCGCGCGAGGACGGCCAGCTCGTGGTGCGGCGATCGAGCGACGCGCCACGGCACCGGGCGCTGCACGGGCTGACACGCACGCTGGTGGCCAATATGGTGCAGGGCGTCACTGCGGGGTTCACCAAGACGTTGGAGATCCAGGGCGTCGGCTACCGGGCGCAAAAGCAGGGCGAGAACCTGGTGCTGGCGCTGGGGTTCAGCCACCCGGTGGAGGTGCGGCCCCCGGCGGGGATCTCCTTCGCGGTCGAGGGTCCGCGCTTGCTGGTGCAGGGGATCGACAAGGAGCTAGTGGGGCAGACCGCGGCCGACATCCGCGCGATCCGGCGGCCCGAGCCGTACAAGGGCAAAGGCGTGCGCTATCTGAACGAGCAGGTGCGGCGCAAGGCCGGCAAGGCCGGTAAGGGTGGGAAGAAGTAGCGATGGCGAAGGTACGAACGCCGCGCGAGGCGCGGATGCGGCGTCACCTGCGCGTCCGGGGGCGCGTCAGCGGCACGGTCGAGCGACCGCGGTTGGCCGTCTTCCGCAGCGCGGTGCACATCTACGCACAGGTGATCGACGACTCGGCCGGCCGAACCCTGGCGGCGGCGTCGGATGTGGAGCCAGCGCTGCGCGAGGCGGCGAAGGGCAAGCCGAAGACGGAGCGAGCGAAGCTGGTTGGCCGGCTGGTGGCCGAACGGGCACAGGCGGACGGAGTCCGGAAGGTGGTGTTCGACCGCGGCGGGTTTCAGTACCACGGCCGCGTGCGCGCACTGGCCGATGCCGCCCGCGAAGGCGGGCTGGAGTTCTAGGGGGCGCTGAATGGCAGGTACGAGGGTAGACCCGAGAGATGTCAGCGAGCTTCACGAGCGCGTGGTCGCCATCAACCGCGTCTCCAAGGTGGTGAAGGGCGGGCGGCGGTTCTCGTTTAGCGCCTTGGTGGTCGTGGGCGACGAGAAGGGACATGTCGGCGCCGGGCTGGGCAAGGCGAACGAGGTGCCCGAGGCGATCCGCAAGGGAAGCACGATCGCACGGCGGAACATGGTTCGCGTGCCGCTGCGTGGGACCACCATCCCGCACGAGCTGGTGGAGGAGCTCGGTGCGGCCAAGGTGCTGATGCGGCCGGCGTCGCCGGGCACGGGGCTGATCGCCGGCGGCGGCGTGCGGGCAGTGATGGAAGCGGCGGGCGTGCGCGACGTGCTGACGAAATCGCTGGGGTCGAGCAACGCCATCAACGTGGTGCACTGCACGCTGTCGGGTCTGGCGCGGCTGCGCGACCCGAAGGAGGTCGTAGCGCGGCGGCGGGCGGCGGCGCAGTCGGCCGATCGGCGCCGCGAGGGGACCGTCCGGGCGGAGAGCGGGGCCGAGGGATGAAGCGGCTGCGGGTCCGCTGGGTGCGGAGCGGGATCGGCCAGCGGGAGACACACCGGCTGACGGTGCGGGCGCTGGGCTTGCACCGGCTGGGGCAGATCGTGGAACATAACGATACGCCTGCGATCCGCGGTATGGTGACGAAGGTGCGGCACCTGGTCGAGGTCGAGGAAATCGAGGAGCAGGCGCAATGAGACTGCACGATTTGCGGCCGCCACGCGGGGCGACGCACCCGCGCAAGCGGGTCGGCCGAGGCAATGGCAGCGGGCATGGCACCTACTCGACCAAGGGCATCAAGGGGCAGAAGGCGCGCTCGGGGAACGACCTGCGGGTAGGGTTCGAGGGTGGCCAACTGCCGCTGGTGCGGCGAATGGCGGCCAAGCCGGGGTTCAAGAACCCGTTCAGGGTCCAGTACGAGCCGGTGAACGTCGGCGCGCTGAACCGGTTCGAGGACGGCACGCGGGTCGACGCGGCCCTGCTGCGCGGGGCGCGCCTGCTGCGGACGAACCGGCCGGTAAAGGTCTTGGGTGAGGGGACGCTGGAGCGGAAGCTGACGGTAGTGGCGGACCGTTTCAGCGCGTCGGCGCGCGCGGCAATCGAGGCCGCGGGCGGCACGGTGGAGGAAGTGGAAGTTGGCGCTGAGCAGCCAAGCGCAGCGGAATAGCCGCATCCCGCGGCTGCTGCGGGCAAGCATCGACGCGTTCCGCCAGCCGGACCTGCGCAGCAAGCTGCTGTTCACGTTCGCGATGCTGGTCGTGTTCCGTTTTCTGGCGCACGTGCCGATGCCCAACGTGAACCAGACGCTGCTGAAGCAGGCGTTCGCCAGCAACTCGCTGCTGAACTTCCTGAACTTCTTCAGCGGCGGTGGCCTGCGGCGGTTGAGCGTGGCGGCGATGGGCGTCTACCCGTACATCACGGCACAGATCGTGGTGCAGCTTGTGACCCCGATCTTCCCGCGGCTGAAGGCGCTGACGCAGGAGGGCGAACAGGGCCAGCAGAAGCTGCAGCAGTACACCGCGTGGATGACGGTGCCGATGGCGGCGATCCAGGGCTACGCCCAGCTTCAGATCCTGCAGCGGCTCGGCGGGATCTCGGGCGTGGGGCTCACGGGGAGCGAGGCGCTGCCGACGGTGGCGATGATCTCCTCGATGGTCGGCGTGACGATGTTCCTGGTCTGGCTCGGCCAGCTCATCGACGAGCGCGGCATCGGCAACGGCGTGAGTGTGATCATCTTCGCCGGCATCATCGCCAATCTGCCGAGCGTGCTGTCGGCGGTGTTCAACGGCTCAGGGTTCGGCGGGGCGGTCCTGCTGGTGGGCGTGAGCCTGGCGCTGGTCGTGGCGATCGTGATCTTCAACGAGGCGCAGCGCAGGGTGCCGGTGCAGTACGCGCGCAGCCTCTTCCGCGGCGGGCGGATGTACCGGCAGAGCGGGTCGAGCTACGTCCCGCTGCGCGTGAACTCGGCGGGCATGATCCCGCTGCTGTTCGCGTTCACCATCATGACGTTGCCGCAGTTCGCGGCCCAGTACTTCCTGGGGTCGCCCACGGCATGGGTGCGCGACGTGGCCCACGCGATGGACTTCGCCTTCAACGTACGGGGAGTGATCTACCAGGCGTCGGTGTTCACGCTGACGGTGGCGTTCACCTTCTTCTATACGATGGTGATCTACCAGCAGCAGAACCTGGCGGAAAACCTACAGAAGCAGGGCGGGTTCATCCCGGGCATCCGGCCGGGCCGGCCGACGAACGAGTACATCCTGCGGGTGCTGACGCGCATCACCTGGGCGGGCGCGCTCTTCCTGGGTCTGGTGGCCGTGGTGCCCTTCCTGGCCACGCGCTGGGTGGCCAATGTGCCGGCCCTCACGATCAGCAGCACCGGCTTCCTGATCGTGGTGGGCGTGGTGATCGACACGATGAAGCAGTTGGAGGCACAGCTCCTCATGCGTACCTATGAGGGGTTCATCCGCTGATGGCCGTGAGCTGCCGCTACGTGATCCTGCTGGGCGCGCCGGGCGCGGGCAAGGGGACTCAGGCTCAGGTGCTGCAAGAGCGCACGGGGCTGGTCCAGGTTTCCTCGGGTGACCTGCTGCGCGAGCAGGTGCGCCAGGGCACGGAGCT
>JAJYLG010000029.1 GCA_021787985.1 Chloroflexota bacterium | reverse complement strand
ACCCAGCCACCGGGCTGCGCACCTCAGACGCCCCGCTCCGCGATGAACGCGCATAGGTCGGCCACGCGACACGCGTACCCCCATTCGTTGTCGTACCAGGCCGCGACCTTTACCAGGTTGCCCCCCACCACGTTGGTGCAGGCCGCGTCGACGATCGACGAGGCCGACGTGCCCTTGAGGTCCATCGAGACGACCGGCTCGTCCACCACGTCCAGGATCCCCTTCATCGGGCCTGCCGCGGCCCGCCGCATCGCCCCGTTCACCTCGTCTCGGTTCGTGTCGCGCTCCGTCAGCGCCACCACCTCCACGATCGAGACCGTCGGCGTCGGCACACGGTAGGCCAGCCCATCCAGCTTCCCCTCGACCTCGGGAATGACCAGCTTCAGCGCTCGCGCGGCCCCCGTGCTGGTCGGCACGATATTCAGCCCGGCGGCGCGCGCCTCGCGCAGGTCCTTGCCGGCCACGTCCAGGAGCTTCTGGCTGTTGGTGTAGGAGTGGATCGTCGTCATCTGCCCCTTCACGATGCCAAACGTATCGAGCAACACCTTCACGACCGGCGCCAGCCCATTCGTCGTGCAGCTCGCGTTCGACACGATGCGGTCCCGCGCCGGGTCGTATCGCTCCGCGTTGACGCCCAGCACCACGGTCACGTCCTCGTTCTTCGCCGGTGCGGTGATGACGACACGCTTCGCGCCGGCGTCAAGGTGGCCGGCTGCTTGCTTGCCATCAGTGAACAACCCGGTGGACTCGACCACGATCTCCACGCCGAGCTCACGCCACGGGATCTTCGCCAGGTCCGGCTGTGCCACGACCCTCACGACCGTGCCGTCCACATGGATGGCACCCTCGCTGGCGCGGATCTCCGCTCCGAAACGTCCGTAGTTCGTGTCGTACTTGAGCAGGTGCGCGTTCGTCGCCGTGTCGACGAGATCGTTAACCGCCACTACCTCGAGCGTGTCGCGATGCCGCTCCCACATTGCCTTGAAGCTTTGCCGGCCGATCCGCCCGAAGCCGTTGATCCCGATCCGCGTGGTCATCGTCGCACCCCCTGCCCACCGCCCCATCACGTGTGTCTACAGTACCAGCCGCCTCGGCGCGCCGCCGGTCCGCCGTCGGAACTGCTCCACGAACAGCCGCCGCTCTCCGTCATCGGACTCCTCGACGCGGCAACGACCGGGGTCCGCCAGCAGCACCGCGACCTCGGCGGACCATCCGGCGACCCCTTCCCGCTCGGCCTGCGACACCGCCAGCACGCCGTCCAGCCCGACGAGACTCTCCAGCAGCGCGCGCAGCCCAACCAACGTCCACCCCAGCGTGCACTCCGCCAGCCCCAGGTGAAACGTGCGGTCCAGCCACGCCACCTCGAACCGCTGCCGGTCCGACTCGGCCGCGGCGAACAGTGCGGCGACACCAAAGTGCACCCGCGTCAGCTCGCTCGTGACGCGGTAGAGCGCCCCCAGTGCCGGGTCCGAGGCCAGGGCGGACCCGGCCATGTACTCGCCCAGGCCGACCTGTACACCGCGGTGCGCCGCATCCGGCTGGAACGCACCCGTCGCCCACTGCGAGAACGCGGCGAAGTCCCCGGCCGGAGCCTGCCGTAGCGCCGCTATGTGCTCGCACGCCGACCGAATCAGCGGCGGGACGGCTGCGTACGCCGCCCGGACGGCGGCCGTCGCGGCTTCCCCGAGCAAGAACGCGGTGCGGGACCAGTAGACCCACGCCGCCACAGCGCGCGGCGTGCGGTACGCGCCGGCATAACTCGACTTCGCGACCGCCTGCTGCACCTCGAACGCGCGGCCGGCGAGCGCCAGGTCACGCTTGAGGAGGAAGGACGCCTGCCGGACGGCGTCCTGCACCGAGGGCGGGTCGCCCTCGCAGCCGCGCGGCAGCGACCACCCGTCCGGTAAGACCGGGGGTGCCACCCGCCGCGCCGGCAGCTCAGCCATCTCCTGCCCTCGCCAACGCCGCCACGCCCGGGTAGCGGGCCGAGTCGCCCAGCTCCTGCTCGATCCGCAGCAAGCGGTTGTACTTCGCCACGCGCTCGGAGCGCGCCGGCGCGCCAGTCTTTATCTGGCCGCTGCCGGTGGCCACCGCCAGGTCGGCGATGGTGGCGTCTTCCGTCTCGCCGCTGCGGTGACTGATAACGAACGTCCAGCCCGCCCGGCGCGCCGTCTCGATCGCCGCGAAGGTCTCGGTCAGCGTGCCGACCTGGTTCAGCTTGATGAGCACGGAGTTGCACGCACCCGTCTCGACGGCCCGGCGGATGCGCTCCACGTTCGTCACCAGCAGGTCGTCTCCCACCAATTGAAGCCGGCTCCCCAGCCTCCCGGTCAGCAACTTCCAGCCCGCCCAGTCGTCCTCCGCCAGCCCGTCCTCGAGACTGAGGATCGGGTAGCGGCCGACCCACTCGTCCCAGAGCGCCACCATGCCGGCCGAATCCAGCGTGCGGCCCTCCTTGGCGAGCCGGTAGCCGCCCTCCCCGTAGAACTCGCTCGCGGCTGGGTCGAGACAGATCGCGATCTGCTCCGGCAGCCGGTAGCCGGCCCGCTCCACCGCCTCGATCACCACCTCGACCGCCGCACGGTTGCCGCCGAGCGTCGGCGCGAATCCGCCCTCGTCGCCCACCGACACGGGCAGCCCGCGCTCATGCAGCAGATCGTGCAGCGTGTGATAGACCTCCACGACCCAACGAATGCCTTCGGCGAAGGTCGGCGCACCTACGGGCGCGACCATGAACTCCTGGAAATCGGTGGAGTCCGGTGCGTGCTTCCCGCCGTTGAGGATGTTGCACATCGGCACCGGCAGCACGCGCGCGTCAGCGCCACCCAGGTAGCGGTACAGCGGCAGCCCGGCCGACAGCGCCGCGGCGTGTGCCACCGCCAGCGACACGCCCAGGATGGCGTTCGCGCCCAAACGCTCCTTTCCCGGGGTCCCGTCGAGCCGGATCAGCGCGTCGTCCACGCTGGCCTGGTCGGTGGCGTCCAGCCCCACGACCTCCGGCGCGATCTGCTCGTTGACCGCCGTCACCGCGCCGAGCACGCCCTTGCCGCCGTAGCGGGACGCGTCGCCGTCGCGACGTTCCACCGCCTCGTGGCTGCCGGTGCTCGCGCCGGAGGGCACGATCGCCCGCCCCCACGAGCCGTCGGCGAGGGTGACCTCCACCTCGACCGTCGGGTTACCCCTCGAGTCCAGCACCTCGCGCCCGTGCACCCGCTCCACCGCGCGCTCATCGAGCATCGTTCGCCGCCTCCTTGCCTGCCGCTCGCTCCCGTGCCAGTTGCAGCGCCAGCTTCACCGCCTCTTCCGGCGAGCTCGCGGGCACCACCGACTCGTCCTCGCGGCCGCGATAGCGAAACGACCAGGTACCGAGCCCGACCACCGGTCGCCGCGCGACGAGCGCGAACCCGATCTCGCTGAGCGTTCCATACGACCCGTCGACCGCGATCACGGCGTCCCCCGCGAGGACCACCAGTGTGTTGCGGGCGAAGCCGAGCCCTGTCGGCAGCGCGAACTCGACCCAGCGGTTCGCCTCGCTGCGGTCCATCCCCGGCAGCAGCCCGATGGTGTGGCCGCCCGCCTTGCGCGCGCCGCGGCAGACCGCGGCCATGACTCCGCCGCGGCCGCCGCAGGCCACCGTGCAGCCGCGCTCCGCCAGCAGCCGACCCAGGGTCTCAGCGTCGCGCAGCGCCGCCGGGTCCGCCTGCTCGCCGCCGATGACCGCGATGATCTGGGAGACACGTTGGCCGGCCACTGCGCCAGCATCATATCGGCCAGCCCCGGCTGGCTCCAGCGCCTCAGGGCCGCCGCGAGACTCGGTAGCTGGCCGTGTCCACCGTGTCCGGATCGAGCGCGCTGAACACGACCCAGGCCGTCACCGCCCCTTCCGGCATTCGCGCCGATAGCGTGCCGGGAGCGGTGCGCCGCAACGGCACCACTTCGAGCCCGGACGCCGACTGGACGATCAGCCGCCCCACCCACGGCTGCGCCACCGGCCCGCCAACGAGGCGGAAGCCGCTCGCCCGCCAGTCGCGCGCCTGCTCCGCGTCGTCGCTCCACCCGAGGGCGTCGACCCTCAGGTCATCGACCGCGAAACCAGCCAGGTTGGTCGACTCGTCCGTCACGTACTCGAAGCGCAGCAACACCTGCTTGCCGGCGAACCGGCTGAGGTCGACCTGCTCGAAGCGCCACGCCGGGGCGTTCGTCCCGCTCGTGCCGGTGAAGCCGGGGCCGTACGCGTTCCCGACCGGGTCCTCCGTGGTCGTGTCCGGCGCGCGCATGGCCGCCCAGCGCCGGCCACCGTCGTCCGACACCTCCACGTAGGCGTAGTCCCAGTCCTTCTCGATCTGGTACCAGGCCCAGAAGTCGAGGGTGACCGAGCCGCTGACGGTGCGCAGATCGAGCGAGCGGGTGAGCGTGGCGTCCATGCCGTCGCCACGGCCGCTAAACCAGAAGCCGCTGCCCGAGTGCGCTGACGTGGGCACGAGCTGCACCTCGGGCGAGCCGATGAGGGCCACCGTCTCCCCGGGCCGCGGATCCGAGATGAGGTACGTCTTCCAGCCGAGCTGATGGATCTGCCCGGACTCGCTCGTGTTGAACGCCAGCGAGAGCGAGCGCTCGGCCGGGCCGGTCGCGCGAGCGCCGTCCGACGGCTGCAGCACGCCGGTCACGTTCGCCACCAGCCAATCGGCGAACAGGTCGTCGAACGTTGCAGAGGAGCGATCGGCGAGCAGCCGCGCCAGCGCGTCCACGCCCGGCAGCTTCTGGTCCACCAGCGGGCGCACGGTAGCCAACCCGCCGAGACGCGAGAGGGCGTAGAGCAGGAACGCCTCCGCGGCGGCGTAGTGGGTTTCGCCATCCTGCTCGACGGAGAAGTCATTGAGCTGGACATCGGGCAGCGAAACGGGCCTCCACGGCAACACTCCCGCCGCCTGCACCACCGAACGCGCCACCTCCGACATGCCCTCGTTGAACCAGGCGTCCGCGTGCGGGTTGCGAGCGTAGTGCACCAGGTGCTGGAACTCGTGCGCCGCCAGCCCCGCCCACTGCGACCGCGACGCCGGGCGTACCGACGACTCGAGATAGAGCATCGCCCGCTCGTTGGAATAGCGGTCGATCGATCGGGGCAGATAGTCGTTGCCCGTGACGTAGCCACCGATCCCTTGGAGCGGTGCGACCAGGATGGTCACGTGCGGGTCTCCGTCCGGGCCCACCAGCGGCGGACCCCACCAGCGGACAACGGTGGGATAGACGGAGGACTCGAAGATGTCGAGGGCCGAGCGCGCCTCCTGGTCGCTCCATCCGGCGGACGTGGTCGTGTAGAGATAGGCGTGCTCCGACACGGCTCGGAGCTGTGCGCGGACCGGCTCCACGGATGGCGGGTCCGCGAGCAGGAGGTGGAACTGGGCTTGGTCGCCCGCCTGCCGCCCCCCGACGGGCGCGGGCTTTGCCGGCGTCGGGCTGGCGCCGCGCAGCCGCTCGGCGAGGGCGACAGGGTCCGCGGGCGGCGGCACGGACTGGGGCAACGTCTCCGCGGACCCGTGACCGAAGCCAGGGGTTGGCGCCGCGACGACGGGCGACGCGGTCTCTGTCGGGGTGCTGGTAGCGCTGGGCGCCGCGCGTCCGCCGCCACAGGCTGCGACCAGCAGCGCGACGACCAGCAGCCAGGCGGCGCGACGTCTCAAGCGGAAGCTAGCGGGCGCGCGGGTGGGCGCGGGCGTACTCCTCCCGCAGGTGGTCCAGCGTCAGGTGGGTGTAGACCTGCGTGGTGGCGATGTTGGCGTGGCCGAGGAGCTCCTGGACGTTTCGGACCGGCGCGCCCTTCCGCAGCAGGTACGTGGCGAAGCTGTGGCGCAGCGTATGCGGGGTCACCTCCGGCTGGATGCCTGCGTCCTGCCCGTACCGCTTCAGGATCAGCCAGAAGCCCTGGCGAGTCAGGCGCTCCCCCCTTCGGTTCACGAAGAGCGCAAGCACGTCCATCCGCCGCAACAGCCGCCCGCGAACGCCATCGAGGTACTGCTGGATGGCGGTGACGGCCGGGTCGGCGAACGGGATCGCGCGCTCCTTGTTCCCCTTGCCTCGGCAGCGGACGCGCGAGCGGTCGCCGCTGAGGTGCAGGTCGTCCAGGTCGAGGGCGACCAGCTCGGAGACGCGCATCCCGGTAGCCCACAGCAACTGGAGCATTGCGTGGTCTCGTCGCGCTTCCAGCGTGCCACGGCGCAGGGGCTGCTCGAGCAGGAGGTCCACCTCGGTCGAGGAGATGCAATGCGGCAGCGCCTTGCGCACGCGCGGCGCCGGCATCTCCTCGGTGGGGTCGCGCGCCACGATACGCTCCGAGACCAGGAAGGCAAAGAACGACTTCACGGCCGCCACCTTGCGGGCGACGGTCGCCTCTTTGTAGCACCGCTCGAACTTGAGGTCCGCCAGGTAGTCCTGGATCACCGAGCGGTCGACTTCCGCGAGCATCTTGCGGCCGTTGACCGCCGAGCTCCGAGCGCGCAAGAACGCACTGAACTGGCGAATGTCGTTCCGATAGGCAGCAACAGTGTTGGGGGATGCTCCACGTTCCGCAGTGAGAAAGTGAAGGAAGCCCGTGACCGCGTCTTCCATCCCTTTCCTGAGCGCCTCCTTGGCCATCGTCCGGGCAGCGGGGGCTTGTATCGGGCGCATTCTACCACGCCGGTGGGCGCACGGACCCATCAACCGCTGCTGACGGAAGCCTCCCGCGATCATTCGCTCCGCCGCGGCTCGCGCTCGATGAGCGGCACGAACCGGCAAGGACCCAGGAACCGGCTCTGCCAGCCGGCTCCGCTCCGCCTCACCCGCACCAGCTCCTGGTGCATCCGGCTGCCCACCGGCATCACCAGCCGCCCCGCCGGCACAAGCTGGTCGAGAAGCGGTTGCGGCACGTTCGGGGCGGCGGCGGAAACCACGATCAGGTCATACGGCGCATGCCGTGGCATCCCGAGCGCGGGACCGGCGGTCTCCACCGTCACGTCGCTGATGCCGCACGCGCGCAGGTTCTCCACGGCCCGGGCAGCCAGCTCCGGGATCCGCTCCACGCCATAGACCCTACCCGCCAGCCGCCGCAGGAGGGCGAGCGTGTAACCGCTGCCGGCGCCGACCTCCAGCACGCGCTCCGCGCCGCCCGGCGCCGCGGCCTCCAGCATCATCGCCACCATCAGCGGCTGCGAGATCGTCTGTCCGTGGCCGATGGGCAGCGGGCTGTCCTCGTATGCTCGGTCGCGCCACTCCGGCAAGACGAACGCCTCGCGCGGCACGGCGGCCATCACCTCGATGACACGCGGGTCCTTGACGTACTGCAGCACCAGCTCGAGCATCGCCTGACGGGCACGGGCCATGCCGTCGCTCATATCGCCTGCTTGACGCGTTCCGCCAGCGAACGCGTCATCCCGACCGTCGCGGCAATCTCATCGACTGACGCCTCGCGGATCGCCCGCAGTGAGCCGAACTTGCGCAGCAGCGCACGGCGACGCTTGGGGCCGATCCCCTGCACGCGGTCGAGCTGGGACTCGAAGCCGTGCTTCTGTCGTACGGCACGGTGGTAGGTGATGGCGAAGCGGTGCGCCTCGTCCCGCACGCGCTGCACCAGGTAGAGCGCCTGCGACGCGCGCGGTAACACCACTGGTTCGTCCAGGTCGACGACGTGCAGCTCCTCCCGCTCCTTGGCCAGCCCGGACACGGGCACCTGGCCAAGGCCCAGGTTGCGCAACACGTCAAGCGCCGCGTTGAGCTGCCCCCTCCCGCCGTCGACGATCACCAGGTCCGGCAGCGCCCCCCATCCGGCCACCAGCGGCCCCTCGTCCGCGCCGTCCGGCCCGGCCTCCGCCGCCTGTTGGAAGCGGCGGAAGCGCCGCCGCAGCACCTCGGCCATCGAGGCGAAATCGTCCGCGCCTTCGACCGTCTTGATGCGAAAGCGCCGGTACTCGGAGCGCGCCGGGCGGCCGTCCACAAAGACCACCATCGAGGCGACCGAGTCCCGCCCCTGGATGTTGGAGATGTCGTAGCACTCGATCCGTCGCGGTATGTCCGGCAGGCCCAGCTCGTCGCGCAGTTGCTCGAGCGCCTCGGCGGTGCGCTCGCGGTCGGCCAGCCAGCGGATCCGCTCGATCTCGAGCGCCTCCTTTGCGTTCTCGTTCGCCAGCTTGACGAGCCGCAGGCCGTCGCCGCGCTGCGGCACCCACAGCCTCACCGCTCCGTGACGCCGCTCCACCATCCAGGCACGAATGGCAGACGCGTCGTCGGTCGACGCTGGCAGCAGAACCTCGGCCGGCACCATCGCCCCGCCGCCGTAGAGCTGCCGCAGGAATCCGCTCAGCACGGCCGCGTCCGTCTCATCACGCGTGCCCTGCAGGATGAACGAGTCGCGGCCGATCACATTCGTGCCGCGCACGAAGAAAACGTGAACGCACGCCTCGTCGTCGGCGCGTGCCATGCCGAAGACGTCCATCTCAGCCGGGCGGGTGGTGGCGAACTGCTGCCGCTCTGCCACGTGCTGTAGTGCGTGGATCTGGTCGCGGAACAGCGCCGCCCGCTCGTAGTCGTAGGTCTCCGCGGCGACCCGCATCCGCCCCTCGAGGATCCGCATCACCTCCTCGGTGTGCCCTTCCAAGAAGAGGACCACCTGGCGGATGACCTCGCGGTACTCCTCCTCGGTGCAGTAGCCGGAGCACGGCGCGATACAACGGTGGATGTAGTAGTCGAGGCACGGCCGGGGGTCGTGGCCGGTGATCTCCTTGGTGCACGACCGCCAGGGGAAGAGCCGCTTCACCAGGTCGAGCGCCGTCCGTACGGAGTGCGCGCTGGCATAGGGACCGAAGTAGCGCGCACCGTCGTCCTCGATGCGCCGGGTGATCGTGACGCGCGGCCAGGGCGCGTTCACATCGATCTTCAGGTACGGGTAGTGCTTGTCGTCCCGCAGCCGGACGTTGAAGAGCGGCTGGTGGCGCTTGACCAGCGTCGCCTCCAGCATCAGCGCCTCGGACTCTGACCCGGTCAGGATCCAGTCCAGGCTGCCGACGCGCTCCAGCAGCCGCCGGGTCTTGGGCTCCAGCGACCTGGGCGAGCCGAAGTAGTTGCGCACACGGTTGCGCAGGCTCGCGGCCTTGCCGACGTAGATCACGTCGCCTTGGTCGTCGCGGAAGACGTAGACGCCGGGACGCGCCGGCAACGCGCGGAGCTGTTCGGCAAACCGCTCGCGGAGGGGCTGCGTCCGTTCCATCACCCCCATTGTCCCGCCTCACGCAAAGAGCGGGCAGGTTGACGCCCGCGGCCGGGGTCGCCGAAGATCGAGGCGGATGGCAGCGTAGCTCAGGGGCAGAGCAGACGGCTCATAATCGTCGGGTCGGTGGTTCGAATCCACCCGCTGCTACCAGGTTGCCTTCATGCGTGCCCGCCAGCGGGAGCGGTTCGCGGCCCTGCGCTGGGAGAGGCCGAGTGCGGCGTTTGCCGGCTCGACTGCCGGGCAGGTGTCGGCCTACTTCCGTGCTCCCAGCGAGGCCTCCAGCACCATCTGAGTCTGCGTCACCAGGGCCAGCAGGCGGCCATCGGGGCCCACGACGCGCGTCTGCCACACCATCGTGCGGCGACCACGGTGCAGCGGCAGGCACTCGCCTCGCACCGTGGTGCCGACGCCGGCGGGCGCGAAGAAGTTCGTCTTCGATTCGAGGGTCGTGGTCGACGCGCCGGGCGGCAGGTTGATGAACGTGGCCGAGGCGCCGACGGTGTCCGCGAACGCCATCAACGCGCCCCCGTGCCCGATCCCGGGAACCGTCGAGAGGTCCTCCCGGACCTCCATCTCCGCGACCACCCCGTCCGGCCCGACGCTGACGAACCGGATCCCGAGCAGTCGCGCAAACGGAGACATCCGCTCCTGCAGCTCGGCAAGACTCTCCATCGAGCTTCCTCCACGACTTCGGTCGGGACCGGACCACCGCGGTCCCGCGCACAGGATGCCGGCCCGCCCCCGGTGCCGCCACGATCGGCCCTCTCAACGGTACAATGAACAGGACGCGGAGATGCCCAGCCGAGGCGGCCGGCGCCGAGACCAGCGGACAGGACCCGACCTTGAAGGCGCCACGGGCCGTTTCTATACTGGTGACCGCGGGCGGTTAGCTCAGTTGGTTAGAGCGCTTCCTTCACACGGAAGAGGTCACTGGTTCGAGTCCAGTATCGCCCACCATCAGACCGCGTGCCGAAGTGGCGGAATGGCAGACGCGCTACATTCAGGGTGTAGTGCCCCTTGCGGGCGTGGGAGTTCAAATCTCCCCTTCGGCACCATCTCCTGACATCTACGCGCGCTCGTAGCTCAGTTTGGATAGAGCGCGGCCCTGCGGAGGCCGAGGTCGTGGGTTCAAGTCCCGCCGAGCGCGCCATCCCTCTCACCTTTCAGCCGTGCACGTGCGAGCTCCCGGCTTGTCCGAGCCGAGCGCGCCCAGGCGGCTCGGGTCCGAAGACGCTAGACTAAGACCCGAACGTGCGACGCGCCTGGTACGCCGTCCTCATCGCGGCCTGGCTGCTCACCGCCCTGCCTGGTGCCGGCGCGGCGAAGCGGGTCGTGCGCCCCCTCGACCCATCGGCGGTCTATCGCCGCGCGCTCGAAGTCCTCTCCGGCGGCACGACGGAATCCGACGCGACTCCCGCGCCCACGGTCCCCGCCGCGCGGGCAGCCGTACCGGGCCAGATCGTCGTCGCATTCGCCGACGCGACCACGTCCGCGGCGGCCCGCGTAGCGCTGGCGAGCATCGGCCTCCGCACATTGGATATCGCCCACGCACCCGGCATGACGCTGGTGCTGGCCGACGTCGGCACCACGCCAGTCGAGCAGGCGCTCGCGGCCGCACGCACGCTGCCCGGCGTTCGCAGCGCGTCGCCGAACCTCTTGCGCCGGGCCGTCCGCCCCTGGCGCGTGCCCGACGACCCGCTCTATGCCCAGCCGCCCGGTCAAGCCTGGTACTACAACCTGATCGGCGCACCGGCCGCCTGGGACCTGCAGCAAGGCTCGCCGGATGTCGTCGTCGCCGTGCTCGATGACGGTGCGGACCTCACCCATCCCGACCTGGCCACGCGCTACTGGACGAATCCGAAGCCCGGCGCCTTCGGATGCCCCGACGACGTCCACGGCTGCAACTTCGCCGCCTTCTACCCCGGCATCTACAACCGCTGCGACTACACGACTCCGATCCCCAACGACAACATCACCTCCGACGACCGCGCCCCGGATGAGCCCTGGCACGGCCACGGCGTCTTCGTCGCCGGGGTCATCGGCGCCGTGCCGAACAACGGCATCGGTGTGGCGGGCCTGGACTGGAACGCGCGCGTCATGCCGGTGAAGGTCTTCGACTGCCTCGGCCAGTTCACGACGGTTTACTTCGAGGCGCAGGCCATACTCTACGCCGCCCAGGCAGGCGCGGCCGTCATCAACATGAGCTTCGGCGACCCGCTCCCGTCCGACGTCGAGCACGACGCTATCCGCGTTGCTCACGACCAGTACGGCGTGACGCTGGTGGCCGCCGCCGGCAACGGCGACTGCATCGCTCCGGGCACGCCGCGCGGGCGCCGGCCGGTCGACTACCCGGCCGCGTACCCGGAGGTGATCGCCGTCACCGCCAGCGGCGGACCGGACGCGCCGCGCTCGGCTGCGTGCTTTGCCGACCTCGGGCCGCAGGTCGCCCTCGCCGCGCCGGGCGTGCAGATCGTCTCCACCATCCCCGGCTCGCTCAACGGCGGCCGCCGGTACCAGGCGGCCGACGGCACGTCGTTCGCCGCGCCGCTCGTCAGCGCGGCTGCCGCGCTGCTCAAGTCGCAGAACTCCATGCTCTTCCCCGAACAGGTGCGCGTCCTGCTTCGCGCCGGCGCCTCGCCCGCCGACGCCAACCCGGAGCCCGGCTGGGCCGGCGCCGGCATCCTGAACGTCGCCGCCGCGCTGCGCCGCGTCCCCGCCACCTTCTACGGCCGCGTCGTGAGCGACGCGCCGGTCCAGCCGGGCTCCCCGGTGTACGCCTACATCGACGGCAAGCCGTGCGGCGCGGGCGCCACCTTCACCCTGTACGGAGCGCCGGTGTACCTGGCGAGCGTTGACGCGGCCGCCACGACGCCCGGATGCGGCACCCCGGGCGCCTCCGTGCACTTCCAGCTCGGGAGCACCGGCATCCAAACGGGAGGCGCATGGTCGCCCGCCGCCCGTCAGCTCGATCTGGTGACCGGCAACGCCGCCGATCTGGCCGGCCTCGTGAGCCTGTATGGTGTGCCCGCTCCCGACCGTACGGCGATCGTCGCGTCGGCCGGCGGCGTCCGCTGCGGTGACTCCGGCTCCTTCAAGGGCTCCTACCGTGCCCTGGTGTTCGTCACCAGCGGCGCCTGCGCCGCCAATGCCCTGCTCGACTTCACCGTGGGCAGCCTCCCCGCCATCACGGATCCGCCGTTGTCGGTCGTCGTCCCGGGCTTGCCAACCGAGGTGGATCTGCTTGCCGGCAACGCCGCCGTTCGCCCGCGCCGACCCCGGTGCGTGCCACAGGACCAGCCGCCGGACACGCCGTGCAGCCCCTTCCTGCAAGCGCTGTGGGACGGCAGCGTCGCCGCCTGGTCTGGCCTCTCGGCGGCCCTCGGTGGGCCATCGTCCCTGTCCCCACCGGTCGTGCTGTCCTACACCATCGGCCTGCGCGCCCAGGCCGGCGACCTCTCCACGCGCATGGCGGTGGCCCGCGCGCTGTCCGCCCCGCTCGTCGTGATCACGGCCGTGTACTACGGCGGCCCGGGAGACCAGCAGACCCCCTTCGTGGAGGTGACGAGCGCCGGCCCGGCGCCCGCCGCGCTCGGCGGGTTGTCGCTTCTGGCCGGGGGTCGCACGTTCGCGTTCGCGGTGCAGAGCTTGCCCCTGGGCGCTGCCTGCCGCGTCTATTTCGCGGGGGCCGGAAACGCGGCCTGCGCCGGCTCCTGGCGGGCGTCGCCATCCGCCCCCTCCGAGGGAGGACGGCATGGCGTCGTCCAGCTCCAACGCGACGGCCGCGACATCGACGCGCTCGCCTACTGACGGCCATCCCTCGTCTAACGGCGTCGAGCCCGTGTATGATCCGCTCGGGCCGCCCATCCTCCCGGCGGAGGAAGCGGCTCAGACTGCGGGTGACGTGACGGATGCGCCAGGAAACGCAGCGCGACGAGTGGGTGAGCATCTACCGGGCGGCCGGCCGACTCCTGGCTGACGTCGCGGCGGTGACCGGCTGGGTCCGGGAAGGGAAACTCGAGGCCCGCGAGTCCACCGACGGCAGGCCGCTGGAGATCTCCGTCCGCTCGCTGGAGCGATTCCTCGGCCGCAAGTTCCGCCGCGAGGACTGGAACGGCGCCGACCACTCCGTCGAGGACGAGAACAGCGCGGCGGGCCCCTTCTCGGGCGTGGGTCCGGGCTGGCCCTTCGTCCGCGGCGGCGTCTAGCCGTGGGCGATTAGCTCAGTTGGCCAGAGCACGTGGTTTACACCCACGGAGTCAGAGGTTCGAGTCCTCTATCGCCCACCAACCCTACCCCCCGAACCCGTGACCAGCGGCCGGCGCGCCCGTCTGCGGTCCGCGCGGCGGGGCCTTGGCGGTCTGCGGCAGCGAGCGACACCACATGACGCGCAGCCCCGCAGGCCGCCCACCGATGACAGATAGCGGCAGAAGCGGCCCTCGGCAAGCACCCGCGCGCCGCGGCCAGTAGCGTCAAAGCTGAGGCCGTCCAGGCCGACGTGCCTGGCCCACTTGTCGCGCACCACCGCCGCGTCCGACGTTCGACGCTGACGACGGTGGCGCCTTGGCGGGCGAACCGAGAAGTGGCTGCCGGGACAGGCTGCCCGCCTGGCTCGCCCTTGGCTCTGGCGCGGGCGTAGCATGAATGTTACACTCCCTCCATGAGGCCCAGGACCGCGGCCGAGCAATACCTGGCCCAGCGCAGGTCGGATCCCGCCTACGAGCGGGCGTATGAGGCCGCCTCGCGTCGGATCGGGATGTTTGACGATGTGGTGCGCTCCCTTGATGCTCGTCGGCAGGAGTTGGGGATGAGCAAGGCAGAGCTGGCCCGCCGAGCGGACATGCCTCCGGCGGTCGTTCGCCGACTGTTCTCGCAGCAGCACAAGAACCCGACGCTCACAACCCTGGTCGCGATCGCGGACGCACTGGACTTGCGCTTCTGCACCGCATCAGCTCAAATGGCGCCGCAAGGTTCAATGTTGGACATCGGCGCCCCGGATTCCCCTGCTTCTATCCAAGCACCCCTTCGTGC
Source organism: Chloroflexota bacterium (assembly GCA_021787985.1). Taxonomy (GTDB): domain Bacteria; phylum Chloroflexota; class Dehalococcoidia; order DSGV01; family DSGV01; genus JAJYLG01. The sequence continues at coordinate 20,534 of JAJYLG010000029.1, read as the reverse complement.
TTCCGGAACTCGTCGGCGTACTGCCTGATCCGGAGATACTCGCGCCGATGAGCCGCCGACCGGGGCGGCTTCTTGAAGCCACCAAGGCAGATTATGCTTGGCCCGCTGAGGCGTCCGGACCCGTGAACCAGCAGGCAAGACAGGCGGTGATTGGCGCCTGCCGAGCTAATGCGCACTTCGTAGATGCCACCCATGTCCCCGTGCATGGCCTCCCACTTCCCGCCCCCGGAGAAGGCGGGTGGCGGCGCCGCGGCGACGGCATCAAGGACGGCCTGGAACTCCGCCGCAATCTTGGGTGGCAGTGAGTCCAGAAAGTCCCGCGCCGGGACGGCGGTGGAGGCATCGTCGTCGCGATGACGCTGAAAGAAGTGGATCCGCCAGGGTGCAGGCCCGCCTCCCGCAGGAGACATTAGTGACCTTCCTGCCCCCCGGCTTCGCTCTCCGCGACAGGATCGATCGCCAGGCTGGCGACGAATGCCGCGATTCGCTGCGCCTCGCCGCGTTGAAGGTCCCTGGGGAGCGACAGGTACGCCATGACCCCTGCCCGGAGAGGGAAGGGGTACTGCACGAGGTCGGTAGGCACCGACGGGTCGCCGGACATAGGCACCGTCCCTGCTCGGCTCGCTCGATCCGGGCTGCTCGGCGCTTTGCCGACTCGGGCGACCCGTGGCCGGCCTGAGGACTTGGCACGTGCGACGTTCGCTTGCCCCGCCCGGAACCCCGCCGGATCCGCGAGATATCTTAGATATTGGGCGACGGCCGCGCTGAGGCGATTTCCGTACGCCTGGATGCTCGCAGGATTGTATCGGCTGCCCCGAACTCGGGCGAAACGGTCCATCTGGCGGGCAACGTCCAGCTCTCGGACGTTCCTGCTCCGCCACGACTCCCCGTCGATCTCGAGAACCCGCGTCACCGCCGTCTTGTACGCCGCCGTGGTGTTGGCGCTGAGCTCGCCGGTTCGGCTCGCCCAGTCGAGAAAGGCCAACAAGCCTTCAGCAGTGCCGCTCATTTGAAGGTCGGGCTCGGGGGATGTCGTCGGTGTCTGCTGGCCGTGTTCCATGCCCATATCATGGCATCGCAAGTACGTACGTGCAACTAGCGCGCCCATACAGCGCTGGGATAATGCCCTTGCTACTCGGAGTGCTGCGCCCGGTGGGTCCGACCTGATCCGGGCAGCATCCGTATTGTTCGACCGAGGCCAGGCGGGTCAGGGATCATCGCGAGGACCATGTCCACAGGGCCGCACACGACGAAGAACGCGGACAGAGGGTGAGGCGCGGTCGCTCGTTCGGGGAGCGGGCCCCGGGCTGCCAGGCCTCCTTCGCCCAAGAGCCGAGCGGCTCTGCCGGCCAATCCGGGGGCGACCTGGTGGTCGCCGTTGTTGGCACCCATGCCACAGCCACGGTCTACCTGTTACGGTCCATTCGTGGCCGGCTCCGGCCAGAGGAGAGCTACGCGGCGACGCCGGCCGACATCCGGGAGCCGGCACAGGGGCGCAGGTCGCATCTCCCGGTCACGGCAGCGACCGACGATGGGGCCATCATGCGCCGATGCATGATAACATGCGTCCGTGCCTAAGACCGTGCAGATCCGCGAGATCGATGACGAGGTGTACGCGTCGCTTCAGCGCCACGCTGCCGCGGCCGGCATCACCGTGCCCGAGCTGCTGCGCCGGGAGGCGGCCCGACTGGCCGCTCGACCCAGCGTCGAGGAGTGGCTGGCAAGGACCCGGCGCCGGCGGAGCGCGATCACGAGAGCAGAGGTGACCGAGGCGTTGGACGAGCTGCGCGGTCCGTGGCCGGATGCTGGTCGTTGACGCGTCCTGCATCTACGAGGTGGTGGCAGGGACGGCTCGCGCCGAGCGGATCCGTGATCGCCTCGCCGCGGACATGGACCACGCGGCGCCCCACGTTGTCGATGTCGAAGTCTTGAACATCATCCGCCGAGATCGGCTCCTGGGCCGTCTCGACTCCACCGCCGCGGACCAGGCGGTCGAGGACCTCCGGGACTGGCCGGGTGAGCGCTTCGGCCACCGCGACCTCCTTGAGCGCGCGTGGGAGCTCCGCCTGAACGTCCGCGGCTGGGACGCGATGTACGTCGCGTTGGCCGAAGCACTGCGCGCCACCCTGATCACCACCGACGAGCGCCTCGGACGGGTGCGAGGACTCCTCTGCCACGTCGAGGTGCTCGGCGAGCCGTAGCTATGGCCGCGCGCCCAGCCACCCCCTGCCAGTTCGCGGGGGCAGGCATCCGCCCGCGGTGGGTAGCGCCTGTCGTCTTCTCCTCGCGCCAGCCCGCCGACCTGCCCTCCTGCCAGTGCCTGAAGGGCCATACGGCCACGTGCTCGGACCACCACCTGCATCGTCTGAACCCGTGACCGACGGCCGGCGCGCCCGTCTGCGGTCCGCGCTCTGGTGGGTCGCCGCCCTCGCCCTTCCCGCCCTGCTCCTGTGGTCCCTGGCGATCGTCTATGGCCTCTGGCCGATGGACGAAGGTCTGCTGCTCGTCTATCCGGAGCGCCTGCTCCACGGCCATCTGCCGTACCGCTCCTTCTGGATGTCGTATCCGCCCGGGATCCTGCTCTACCTGGCGCCCTGGTACGCGGCGGGAGCCTCGCTGCTCGCCGAGCGTGTCGCCGCGTTCGTGCTGCACCTGGCGATCGTCGTCGTCGCCACGGTGCTGGTGTCCCCGCGCGGCCGGCCGAGCCCGCTGTGGGCGTTCGCGTTCGCGCTGCTGGTGTTCGGCACCGGGCCAGGGGCGTTCACCTACCCGGCCGCCGTCCTCTGCTTCGTCTGCGCGGTGCTCGTCCTGCGCGACACCCTGCCGGCACGTGCCCTGGCGATCGCGCTGCTTCTCGCTGCCGGGCTCATGCGCCTCGAGGCGTTCCCGGCGGGCGCGCTCGGCCTGGCGCTCCGCGCATGGCTGCGCCGTGACGAGCCAGCGGCGTTCCGCCGCGCGGCGGGCGACCTGGCGTGCTTCCTGCTGGGCGCGGCGGCCGTGCTCGCGGCCAGCACGCTGGCGTTCGGCATGGCCTTCTGGCGCGACACGTTCATCGATCCGATACTCCGCATCAGCCCAGGCCGCCGCCTGCCGCTGAGCGAGCTGCTGCTCGACGCTCGCTACCTGCCGCTGGCGCTCGCCGCCGCCGCGGCCGTGGCGCTCGGCCTGACGCGCTCGCTGCGGCGCGCCACAACCGACGAGGCCGTGCCGCTGCTGACGGCGGTCTCCCTCGTGGCGGCCGCCCAGGTGCTCCAGCGCGCCGACTGGCAGCACTTCTTCAGCGGCGCGCTGCCCGCGGCGATCCTCGCCGGCCGATTGGCCTTCGGCCGACGCGGCCGCCGTCCGCTCGCAGTGCCGTTCGCGGCATCGACCGCCGGAGCGGGCCTTGCCCTCCTCGCGCTGACCGCATCCCCGTTCACGCGGCCGGCCCGCCCGCTGGGCTACGCCGGTGACGGCCTTGCTCTCATCCACGGGTTCGCCCGCTTCCGGTCGCCTGCCGGCGCGCACTGGCTGCCGATGGCCAGCCGCCCGGACGTCGCGACGCTCGACGCCCTCCGCGATGCCGTCCGCGCTCGCGCCGGGCCGGGAGACACGCTCTACGTGGGGCTCGCCTCCCACGCGTCGCGCACCATCTCCGGCCCGACCTTCCTCTACTGGTGGATCGGCTTGCCGCCGGCGACACGGTACCTGGAGTTCGCACCCGGCCTTACCGATCGGGCAAGCGTCCAGCGCGCCATCGTCCGCGACCTCCAGCACTGCCGGCTGGTGGTGCTGTGGACCGCTCCCCAGCCCGTCGAGCCCAACGCCTCGCGCCTGGCGGGCAGCACCCTGCTCGACGACTACCTGACGACCCACTATCGCGTGGCCGGTGACTTCGGTCCCTATCGGCTGCTCGTGCGGTGACGCAGGGCCGCGCGGCCTCCCGGCTCGATCGGGTAGGGTGGGGAGCAGCCGAGGTCCGCCTGCCTGCAGCAGGCAGGCCTGCGGCGGACCCGTCCGAAGAGGAGAATACGACCGTGGAAGACCGGGCTCTCGTGCACGGCGTGGTGCAGTCGATCAACGTCTCGGCCGGCGGCCTGCCCAAGCACCCGGTGCCCGAGGCGGACGTGACGCCTGACGGCCTGGTTGGCGACCAGCACGCCGACACGGAGCACCACGGCGGTCCCGACCGTGCCGTCTGCATCTACTCGCTGGAGCGCATCGAGGCGCTCCGCGCCGAGGGTCACACGCTCGCGCCCGGCCACGTGGGCGAGAACCTGACCGTCAGCGGCATCGACTGGGAGGCCATCCGACCCGGGGTCAGGCTCGCCGTCGGTGACGTGCTGCTCGAAGTCACGCGTTTCACGACGCCCTGCCACAAGATCGAAGCGAGCTTCGCCGACGGCCGGTCTGACCGTATCAGCCACAAGCTCCACCCGGGCTGGAGCCGCGTCTACGCGCGCGTGCTCGAGCCGGGTGTCGTGCGCGTCGGCGACCTGGCGATCGTCCTTCCGTCCAGGCTCGATTGACGCGCCCTGCGAGCGATTACTAGACTGAGTTTGCCCGTCGTGGGGATATAGCTCAATTGGGAGAGCGCTGCGTTCGCATCGCAGAGGTCGGGGGTTCGAATCCCCCTATCTCCACCAACCGTTGACGATAACGCGCCCGGGTATCGCCCGGGCGGTTGTGTCTCCAGGCCGCCTGGAGGAGCCGCATGAGCATCGAATCGCAGCATCCACCCACGGTCACCAAGCGCGATATCGAACGCTACCGCCGCAACTTGCAGGGCGAGGTCGACGGCGCCGCCATGTACCGCGGGCTCGCCGAGGCTGAGAAGGACTCGGACCGCGCCGGGCTGTTCCGCGACCTCGCCGCCGAGGAGGACCGCCACGCCGACCTGTGGCGTCAGAAGCTGCGCCAGGCCGATGTACCGGTGCCCGAGCTGCGGCCCGGCCTGAAGACCCGCCTCATCTGCTGGCTCGCCCGCCGCTTCGGCCCCAAGTCCGTGCTGCCGATCGTCCAGGTGGGCGAGCTCTCCGACATGAACAAGTACGCCCTGCAGCCCGAGGCCGCGGGCATCTCCCACGACGAGCGCACCCACGCCAAGGTGGCGACCTGGCTCGCCGCCCTGGTGAGCCCGGACACCATCCTCCGCGGCGAGCGGTGGCACCGCATGGACCAGGGCGGTGGCTTGCGCGCTGCCGTGTTCGGCGTCAACGACGGCCTGGTATCCAACGTGAGCCTGGTGATGGGGTTCGCCGGCGCCAATGCGAGCCGGCACTTCATCCTGCTGGCGGGCGTCTCGGGCCTGCTGGCCGGCTCGCTTTCCATGGCGATCGGCGAATACATCTCCATGACCGCCCAGCGCGAGATGTTCCAGCGCCAGATCGGGCTCGAACGCGAGGAGCTGGAGGAGATGCCCGCCGAGGAGGAGCAGGAGCTCGCGCTGATCTACCGCGCCAAGGGGCTGCCCGCCGAGGAGGCGGTACGCATCGCCCACCGGCTGATGGAGAACAAGGAGACCGCCCTGGCGACGCTCGCGCGCGAGGAGCTGGGGATCGAGCCCTCCGCGCTCGGCTCGCCGTGGCTCGCCGCGTTCAGCAGCCTGGTGATGTTCGCCTCGGGCGCGTTCGTGCCCGTCGTGCCCTACCTGATAACCTCAGGGACGGTAGCGCTCGTGTCCGCCATCGGCCTGGCGGCGTTGACGCTCGCGGTGGTAGGGCTGGGCCTGTCGCTGATCAACGGGCGGCACCCGCTGTACAGCGCGGCCCGCCAGGTGCTCACCGGCGCGGTCGCGGCCGCCGTGACGTTCGGCATCGGCAGGCTGATCGGTGTGACCACGTCGTAGCCGAGCTCGCGCCCCCGTAGCTCAGTTGGACAGAGCGGCGGCGTCCTAAGCCGCGCGTCGCAGGTTCGAGTCCTGCCGGGGGCGCCAGAATCCCAACGGTGTGCGAACCTTTCCTTGCAGGCCGGGGCCTTTTCGATCCGGAGGTGAGAATGTCCCCAGATCGTTCCTACGTTGAGAAGAACGCCGACGAGTGCGAGCGCTTGCGCGCCTTGGTCGCGCGTCTGGGTGAAGATGAACTGCGCGGCGATGCGAACGAACACTGGACGATCGCCGGCGTGCTCGGCCACATCGCCTTCTGGGACGCGCGCGTCCTGGCGCTGGCCGAGAAGCTCGAGCGCGGCGTACCGTTCTCACCATCCGACGCGGAGCCGGAAGACGTCGACTGGATCAACGACGCCACGCGCCCGCTGATCCACGCCATCGCGCCACGTGAAGCGGCCCAGCTCGCATTGCGCTTGGCCGAGGAGACCGACCGGCGCGTCGCCTCGCTCCCGCCCGACCAAGTGTGGCCTAACGACGCCAACAGCCCGCTGAACGCCTTGCGCGCCGCCCACCGGGCCGAGCACATCGACGAGATCGAAGCCGCCCTGGCAGCCCAGGAACGATCGTCCGCCACGTAGCCGGACCAGCGCAGAGGGGCCTTCTGGTACTCGGCTCGCCGGATCTTGCTGTCAGTCCAGATACGCACCAGCGGCGGGCCCGCTGCCAGCGGGTTTGGGTTCGTCTTGTGCAAAGCCAAGTGCGCGGTCGGGTGCCGACGCAGGCCGCGAGGTGCTCCCCGGTGAGGGTGGAGCGGGCGGCGGCGAGGTCGGCGGGTGTGCCCTCGGAAACGATCCGACCGCCGTCGTAGCCGGCGCCGGGGCCGAAGTCGAAGATCCAGTCGGCGTGCGCCATGACCGCCTCGTGGTGCTCGATGACGATGACCGACTTGCCGGAGTCGACGAGCCGGCGGAACTGGTCGACCGACACCACTCCGGCCCGGCAGCGAGCCGTGGGTCAGTGAGGCTCAGTCCTCAGCTCACCGCTTTCTTCACGAGCGCGCCGATCCTTGCCTCCTCGGCGGCGGTCAGCTCCTTCAGCGCGAAGTAGGTCGGCCACATGGCGCCGTCATCGAGGTTCGCCTGGTCGCTGAAGCCGATCGTCGCGTACCTCGTCTTGAACTTCGCCGCGCTCTGGAAGAAGCAGACGACCTTGCCGTCCTTGGCGTACGCGGGCATGCCGTACCACGTCCTTGGTGAGAGGTCCGGCGCGGTGGCCTTGACGATTGCGTGGAGCCGCTCGGCCTTCGCGCGATCCGGTTCCGGCATCTCGGCGATCTTCTCGAGCACGTCGCTCTCCCCGTCCGCCGTGCCCGCGCGCTTCAACTCTCGGGTGCGCTCCCGCATCGCGCCCCGTTCCTCGTCCGTGAATCCCTTGACCTTCTCGCCAATCGCGGTGCTCTTGGCGGACTGCTGCGTGCCCTTCTTTGCAGGTTTCCTCTCAGCCATCACGAAGCACCTCCGTGCGTCGAACGAGTTCCGGCCGCTTGACCTCCGGCGCGATCGCCGGACGGCTCAGCGCAGCTCCTGGATGCGGATCAGATTGCCCGCGGGATCGCGGAAGGCGCAGTCGCGGACCCCGTACGGTTGGTCGGTCGGCTCCTGGACCACTTCGGCGCCGCTCGCCTGCAGCCGCTCGAAGGTGCCGTCGAGGTCGGTGGTGGCCAGGTTGATGCTGGCGTAGGTTCCCTTGGCCATCATCTCGGCGATGGTGCGGCGCTCGTCGTCGGTGAGGCCGGGGGTGGCGGCCGGCGGGTACAGGACGATGGACGTGCCGGGCTGGTCGGAGGGGCCGACCGTGATCCAGTGCATCCCGCCGTATTCGACGTCGCCCCGGACCTCGAAGCCGAAGATGTCGCGCCAGAAGGCCAGGGACGCATCCGGGTCGTCGTGTGGGAGGAGGGTCTGGTAGATGGTGATCTCCATGGTGGTCATGCTATGCGCGGATGGGGGATCCGCGCTTCTCGATTCCTGACGGGTCTGGTGACCTGTTTCGCCACGCACGGCGGCATCCCGGCCGTCGCACGGTCCGCGTGGCGCCGGTAGGTGCTGGGCGGCATACCGACCAACTCGGTGAAGCGCGTGCTGAAGGTGCCCAGCGACGAGCAGCCAACCGCGAAACAGACCGCGGTGACGCTGAGGTCGCCACGACGCAGCAGCGCCATCGCGCGCTCGATGCGTCGCGTCATCAGGTAGGCGTACGGCGACTCGCCGTAGGCGCGCCGGAACTCGCGGCTGAGGTGCCCGGCCGACATGTGCGCGCCGCGGGCGAGCGCCTCGACGTCCAGCGGCTGCGCGTACTCCCGGTCGATCCGGTCGCGGACGCGGCGCAACCGCGCGAGGTCGCACAGGTGCTGCGCCGTGGCCGGCCTGCTGGTCACGTGCGCGATCGTGCCACGTCGCGCCCGCGCTGCCAAGCGCCGCCGGCGTCCCACCCAACTCCGCGTCCGCTCTGGCCCGGCCTGCTTCACGTTCAAGGACATCGAGCTCGTCAAGGAGGCCCACGAGCTCAAGGGTCGCGAGCAGCACGAGACCACGGCGATGCTGCTCGGGCGGGCCAGTTACGAGGCGTTCAGCAAGGTCCAGCCGGACCTGACGGAGCTCGCCGACGGCAAGGATTCGGTGCAGCCGGCTACAAGGCCTTGCCGAAGTACGTCGTCTCGACGACCTTGACCGACGACGACTTGGTCGACAACCGGGGCCGAGACCACCATTCTCCGCTCGCTCGCCGCTCGCTCGACGAGGTCACCGCGCTCGAGGAGACCGAGGGCGGGCCGATCACCATCCACGGCAGCGCCACCCTCGCCCGTAACCTCTCCGACGCCGGCCTGATCGACCGTTACCACCAGCCCGCTGTCTGGCATCAGCGGGTCGTCGCGCGCTGCGACCCCTTATGACGACTCGCCGGAAGCTCTACGGCATCAGTTTCGGGCGGCGCCGCACGGATCTCCGTCAGTGGCCCGCCGTCTTGCGATATCCGGCCCGTCCGACCTTGCCGTGAACCGGAACAAGCAAGAGCGTCGGGCCCGCTACCAGCGGGTTTGGGTTCGTATTGTGCGAAGCCAAGCGCCAGGCTCCAACGGTACCGCGAAGGCGCAGAACGCCCCAAGGATGGCAACGGTTGTGCGCCCGGCGACGGAGCCGGCACCGCCGCGTCAGGCGAGGGGGCGCCGGGCGGTCGCATGCTCGTAGCAAACGGACGGTTCAACCGGACCGGCAAGCGATACACTACCGGGGTAGGGAGGGAGCCGATGGACGACCTGCACGATCGCGTTTGCCTCGTCACCGGCAGCTCCCGTGGCATCGGGCGGGCCGTGGCGCTCCGGCTGGCGCAAGCCGGCGCGCATGTCGCCGTCGGCTACTCCAGCCATCCGCAGGCCGCCGCCGAAGTGGTCGCCGCCATCCGGCGCATCGGACCACGGGCCACAGCGGTGGAAGGCGACATGGCCGACCCTGTCATGGTGCGGGCGGTGGTCAGCGCCACGATCGCAGAGCTCGGGCCCGTCGATGTGCTCGTGGCCAATGCCGGGATCGGCCCGAGGGCGGAGCTGGAGGAGATCGACCTGGACTCCTGGGACCGGGTGCTCGACGTCAACCTGCGCGCCCCGTTCCTCCTCGCCCAAGCGCTCGTCCCGCAAATGCGCGACCGCGGCTTCGGCCGGATCGTCTTCATGTCCTCGGTCGCCGCGTTCACCGGCGGGATCCTGGGCGCCCACTACACGGCCTCGAAGGCCGGGCTCATCGGGCTTACCCATGCGCTGGCCCGCCCACTCGCCCCCCACGGCATCACCGTCAACGCCATAGCACCGGCCCTGGTGGAGACCGACATGGTCACCGGCAACCCCGCCGTCGGTCAGCGCCTCGCGGCCTCCATTCCGGTTGGACGGCTCGGACGAGCCGAGGAGGTCGCTGACCTCGTCCTCGCGGTCGTCACCAACGCCTACCTCAACGGCCAGACCATATCGGTCGACGGGGGGCTCTATCCACGCTGATCCCGCGGCCGGCGATCGCTCGCACCAGCGCCGCGGCCGCCGGCCCGGGGCTGGCGAGGACGGGCGTCGGGCCCGCGGCGCGGCGATCTGCGACGGGGGCCATCGAGGCCTGTGCGAGCACGATGACGTCGGCCGCGCCCTCGAGCGAGCGAACGTGGCCTTCGATGACAGCGAGGTAGGCGTTCAAGTCGCCCGCCTCGAATAGCGGCCAGGCGCGCGGACACGGCGCCGGACGCAGGTCCACGCGCGTTCCCGCCGCGGCCGCCGCCGCCGAAAGGAGCCGCAGGGTGGGGGCGATGGTGCTGTCTACCGCGGCCACGACCGCGATCCTTCCGCCCCGCCGCACGGCTTCCTCAGCCATGGGGCGGTCCACGCGCAGCACGGGCACCCCGACTTGCGCTGCGAGCCCCTCCGCCGCCTCGCCGATGGTCGAGCAGGTGCACAGCACGGCGCCGGCCCCGTCCGCGGCCTCGACCAGCCGTTCGAGCAGACGGCCGCGGAGATCCGCGTCAACGCCGCCGCGCGAACGGGCGTCCGCGAGGAGCGAGGCGTCGACCAGGTGGCGGGTCCGAACCGTCGCGTCGAGCCCATGGACCAGGGACTCGAACGTCTCGATGTGCGTCTGAGCGGTATGGAGAAAACCCGCGGTCGCCACCCGCACAGGATACGTCCTCGCCGCACCGCCGTCCCTCGCGCGGGCCTCCGCCGGGCGAGGACGGACCGTCTGGTCTGTCCTGCAACCGCTCGGCCCGGTGGCGCATGCCCGGGGCAAGGAGCGTCGCTCAGACCACGAAAGACGGCCAGCGGCGGTAGAACCAGCGCTTCGCCGTCTCCACCAGCAACAAGTAAGTCAGGACCATCCCAACCAGCGCCAGCAGGAAACCCCACGGCAGCGGCTCGAAGCCCAGCGACCCCGCGAGCGGCGTGAACGGCAGCAGCACGGCGACCGCCACGCAGCCGAGCGTCGCGCTCGCCAGCAGCCACGACGGCCGGCTGCGCCAGAACGGCACGCGCCGCGTACGGATGACGAAGATCACCAGCGTCTGCGTGCAGAGCGACTCCACGAACCAGCCGGTATGAAACCGCGCCTCGCCAACGTGGAACGGTCCGAGCATCAACCAGAAGGTGAGGAAGTCGAAGAGCGAGCTCACCGGCCCAAACACGAGCATGAACCGCCCGACGAGCCCGATGTCCCAGTGCGCCGGCCGCCGGGTCAGCTCCGGGTCGACCGCGTCGGACGGGAGGGTCAGCTCTGACAGGTCATAGAGGAAGTTGTTCAGCAGGATCTGCGTGGGCAGCATCGGCAGGAAGGCCAGGAAGAGGGACGCGCCGGCCGCGCTGAACATGTTGCCGAAGTTCGAGCTGGTGGCCATCATCACGTACTTGACCGTGTTCGCGAACGTCCGCCGGCCCTCGATCACACCGTCCGTCAGCACGCCCAGGTCCTTCTCCAGCAGCACCACGTCGGCGGCGGCTTTCGCCACGTCCGTGGCGTCGTCCACCGAGATCCCCACGTCCGCCTGGCGCAGCGCCGGAGCGTCGTTCACCCCGTCGCCCAGGAACGCCACGTCCGCGCCCGTCCGTTGCGCCGCCCGCACCAGCACCGCCTTCTGCTCCGGGGTGACGCGTGCGAAGACGGTCGTCTCCAACACCAGCCGCGCCAGCTCGAGCTCCGTGCGCCCGGTGATGTCGGCGCCGGTGAGGATTCCCACGACCGGGATGCCCACCCGCTCGCAGACGTGCCGCGCCACGGCGGGGTGGTCGCCGGTGACCAGCCGCACCATCACCCCCTGCTCCGCCAGCCGCGCGAGCGATGCGGCGGCACCCTCCTTCGGCGGGTCGGTGAAGGCGAGGAAGCCGACGAGCCGCAGGTCGTGCCCCGCCTGCGCCTCGATCGCCCCCTCGCGATACGGCCCGACGGCGACCGCCAGCGCGCGCGCACCCTCGTCCAGCAGGCGCGCGAGAGCCGCCTCGGCCGTCGGCCGCCACTCCTCGCCCCACCCTTCGGCAGCGGTGCATCGGGACAGCACTTCCTCCGCCGCACCCTTCACCACCAGCCAGGGCGTGCCGTCCGGCGCCGCGAGTGCCACGGCGGAGGCGCGCCGTTCGTAGGAGAACGGCAGCTCGTCCACCAGCCGCCAGCCCTCCGTCCCGCCCGCGCCTCGCACCCGCGCGTCCGCCGCCAGCGCGGCGTCGAGGACGTTCCCCGACTGCTCGTGGACCCCGGCCAGCAACCAGCCCGCAGCCCAGCGCAGCACCCCCGCGCCATCATCTCCGGGCGGACCGACGGCGCGGTCGAGCCGCACCTGCCCCTCGGTAAGGGTGCCCGTCTTGTCGGAGAAGAGGATCGCGATGTCGCCCAGATCCTCGACGGCCACCAGGTGGCGGACGATCACCCTGCGGCGCGCCAATCGCCGCGCCCCGGCGGCCAGGCTGACCGTGACCACGGCAGGAAGGAGTTGCGGCGTCAGGCCGACGGCGATCGCCAACGAGAAGAGGAGGGCCTCCAGCAGCCCCCGACCAAGGATCGCGTTGGCAGCGAAGATGAAGGCCGTAAGCGCGGCCGTCACCTGGACCAGGAAGAACGAGAAACGGCGCAGCCCTCGCTGGAATCCGGTCTCGGGCGGGGGCGCCCCCGCCCGGGCCGCCGTGCGGCCGAGGACCGTCCGCGGCCCCGTCTCCACCACGACTGCCCGCCCGCGTCCGGCGCGGATGACGCTGCCGGCGAGCAGCACGGATGCCAGCGACCCGTCCCCCACCGGCTGCGGGCGCTTCTCCACCGGCAGCGACTCCCCGGTCAGCGCGGCTTCGTCCGCGGCCAGCCCGCGCGCCTCCAGCAGCCGCGCGTCGGCCGCGACCACGTCCCCCACCTCGACCAGCAGCACGTCCCCCCGCACGACCTCGCGCGCCGCGATGCGCCGCGGCTCGCCGCCGCGCAACACCAGTGCCGTGCGTGTCAGCCGCTGCTCGAGCAGCCGCACCGCGCGGTCGGCGCGGAACTCGTCGATGAACCCGAGAAGCACGGACAGGCTAATGATGCCCAGAATGATGACCGCGTCGGCGCCGTGTCCCAGCGAGGCGGAGACCGACGCGGCGGCGACGAGCAGGACGAGCAGCGGATTGGCAAGCTGACGAAAGAGCACCCGCGGCGCCGTCCAGCGCGGCTCCGGCAACGCGTTCGGCCCCTGCTCCGCCAGCCGGCTCGCGGCCTCAACGGCGGAAAGCCCGTCCGGCGTGCCCGCCATCCTGCGCAGCGTCACGTCGGTCGGTTCGGCGGCTACCGTGGCGAGATCCACCGTGCCGGCAGCGAGCCGCCGCGGCCTCCCCGCACGCTCCGGTGACCGGACTCCCCTACCGCGATGCATGCCCCCAGGCGCCCTCACGGCCCCAGCTCGTTCCGCATGCACCATCTACGCTTCGCCCATGCCACGGCAAGAGCCCCCGGTGCTCGGACGCGCGTCGTCATCGCGCTCCCCGTCCTCGCGAGGCGATCCGGCTCAGACGAAGCGCTGGCACGTCCGGAAGGCACGTGCCGATAGCCAGGCGCGGGAGACCGCGAAGGCGACCAGGTAGGCGACGCGGGTGGCCACCAGCATCCACTCGACCCTGGGAACAAGCGTCTGCCGGCCCGCCTCAACGGCCCAGTTGACCGGATCAAGACGCGCCGCGTCGCGCATCCAGGTGGGCGCCAGGTTCGCCGGCATCAGCGTAGACGAGAGGAACGTCAGGGGCAGAACGAGGAGTTGCACCGCGCGATGACCGACTCCTGTCGGCCTCAGCGATCGCTGCAGTGGGGCCTCCTTTCCGGGGATGCCCCCGTCTGCTCACGGCAGCGCGTCCACCGCGAGACCCCGTCCTCGCCCCCCAGGCCCGTGAAGAAGCCGGCTCCGGCCAGGTGGCTGCGGGTGAATCAAGCGATGCGGTCCTCGAGCGCCGCAAGCGCGCGCTCGTCCCAGATCACGATGCCTCTTCGCTCCGCAAGCGCGCTCCCGTCGCGCGTGACACCCGCGGGCGCGGCAATGACGGCGCGGGTCGGTCGCTCGGTCGGCAACACACCCAGGAGCTCGCGGACGACTTCCACACCGACCGCAACCGCATGGTCCTTGCACTGGACGAACATCGTCTGCTCGATTCCGACCTCATCGAGCTTCGTAGCTACAAGATCGACGCCGCCATCGCGCGTGACCGGCGTTCGCTGGACGTGCCAGCCTCGGGCTTCCAGAATGGCCGCGCACCGGTCTTCGAGCGCGATACCCGACCGGTGCTGCGTGCGGTCGTACCCCTTCGGGCTCGGTGCGTCGATGCCGAAGAGCCCGAACAGTTCGTCGCCCGTCAGGCGCGATGGCAGGATCGACACATCATCGATGATCTCATCGAACAACTGCTGCTTCCCGGCGAGCAGGCGATCGATACGATCCTCAATCGTGTCGATGCACACGTACTTGAAGACGGTGACGGGAACCAGTTGCCCCATGCGATGGCTGCGGTCTTCGGCCTGTCGCTCGACAGCAGGATTCCACCAACGGTCGATGTGGAACACGTAGGACGCGTCCTGCAGATTCAGCCCCACACCTCCTGCCTTGAGAGAGAGGATCAGCGCACGATGCGACGTATCGGACTTGAATTGCGCGATCGTCGCGTCCCGGCGGGCCCCTGACATCGATCCCACGTATGTGAGTGGCCGGAACTCGCTCAGGGCGCGCGCGGCGGCGCCAACGCCGAACGTGTCGTCCGTGTATTGCGAGAACAGGAGCGCCCGGTGACCCTCGTCCGACAGCGTGCCCAGCCGTTCGTGAATATCCTCGAACTTGGCCGATTCGCCGGTCGCCGCGTCGACGTTGCAGATCTGCTTCAGCCGTGTGATGAGCTCGAGCACGTGCTCGATACGCACTTCAGCACCGCGCTCGCGCAGGCGCACGACCCCTTCGGACTCCGCCCGACTGTAGCTCGCCTGCTGCCGAGGCAGCAACGGCACCTGGATCGTGATCATCTGCTTGGCCGGCAACTCGGCGAGGACATCTGACTTGCGCCGCCGCAACTGCAGCTCGCGATGACGATCGAGGAGGCGCGCATCGGGCGCGTAGCGCCGCGGCTCACCGCCATCGCCGTGATCGACGAACTCCATGATCGAGGCGAGGTCATCAAGCTTGTTCTCGAGTGGCGTGCCTGTGAGCGCCCACGAACGGCGACGGGCGAGCTGCTTCACCGCGCGGCTCACATCGACTTCGCGGTTCTTGATCTTCTGCGCCTCATCGAGCACGACGAGATCCCACACGCGCGCCCGCGACGCCGACGCGGGAATCGATACGGCATCCGACCTGAACGTCTCGTAGCTCACGATCGCAACGTGGGCTTCGGCCTTCCATTTCCACGCACGCTCGTGCGCGGGTCCGCGTACGATGATCGCGCGGAGCTCGGGCGCCCACCGGTGGAGCTCACGACGCCACTGGTCAAGCAGCCCGGCTGGAACGATCAGCAGCACCCGCTCGATGGTGCGTTGGGCACACATGATCCGGATGGCGGCCGCCGCCTGCACGGTCTTCCCCAACCCCATGTCGTCGGCGAGGAGCAGGCGTTCGCTCTGCAGGAGCGTGCGCACGCCGTCGAGCTGGAAGGGCATGAGGCCGGCCGGCCATTCGAGCAGGGAAGCGTCGCCGGGAAGCAGCGCGCGAAGCGGCACGGCGAGGACCGAGCGCAGCCGATCCGCGAGGCTCGGGCCCGGCGGGACGGGTGCTGGCTCCGGCCGCACTCGCGTGATCGAGGGATCGGCGGCGGCCGCCGGGGCTGGCGGTTGCGTCTCCATCGACACGTTGTCTCGTTCTGCGCGCGACGCGACGTTGACATTCGATACGGCAGAGACGAGGAAGATCGGCGATCGCAGGAGCGACCGACCGGGCTCGGCAGCTTCCATGGCCGCACTGATCGTGGCAGTAGGCGCCGGCAGCGGTACCGCGGCGCGTATGCGGAGGGCAGGCTCGGCGCGCGGACGGCTGGGCCGCATCCAGAGGAGACGGCGCGTTGTGCGTTCCGCGCGCGGCGCCCACCAGTCGGTCATGATCCGTCAAACGCCTCGGCGATGCCTTTCACAGTACGCTCGAACGGCTCCAGTAGCAGGTGCCGCGCCACAAGCGCATCCAGCAGACGCCGCGCGTTGGAGTCCGCCAGTGGCGACGCGCCGAGCCAGAAGAGATGCGTCCCATCGGCGAGCGGCTCCGGCGACTCATCGGCTGCGTGGACCACCGCCACGCCCTCCGCGATGCGGCATAGCGGGACCTCGACGCGGATATCCTCGCTGAACAGGCGCGGATGCACCTCGGCCGCCATCGAGAGTATGAGTGCGGGCGTCTGCGCGCAGGCGTGGAACAGCGAGGCGACGAGCGAAGCGACGGCGTGACGCCGCGCCTCGCCCGCGCGCCAGAGGAAGGACGCGGGGACATCGACGCGGCTGAACGTGAAGTCGAGAGGCTCGCCGCGGGCGTTCACGATGAACAGCGCCCCGCGAATACCACGGCCGCCGTCTTCATCGACGAAGCGCAAGTAGCCGGCGAGCGCGCCACCGTCGTCCGGGCGCAGGTCGCGAAACGGGATCGCCATCGCCTATTCGCCTGCCTCGCGCTCACCGCTGGCGGGATCCTCCGGAGGCTGCTCCAGTTCTGGGCTCTCTGTGAAGTCGGAGGTCAGAGCCTCTTCTTCCGTGTGGAGCTCCGCGTCGGGACACAGGCGCTTGAGGTCCCATTCGTTGATCCAGCGTCGCACGTAGGAGCGCATCGCGCGCGTGGTCAATTGCTCTCCCCAGGAGACGTCGGGAGGCGCCCAGCCGTAGGCGTCGCGATGCAGCTCTTTGAGCGTGGCATAAGTCCGATGCAGCACGGCATCATCAGGCTCCACGAGGGGGATTCTCTTCTCGATGACCTGCATGCCGGTCTCGGCGCGCGCGGCCAGCGCGTTGAACTCCTCCGTGCCCTTGTCACGCAGGCGGGGCGCCACGAGGTCCCAGTCGCCCTTGTCGTGCAGGACCGCTTCAGCGAAGGTTCCAGTGATGGCGGCAACCACCGTCAGGCCGGCGTACTGCTCCTCGGCGACCAGCCCCAGCCAGCGGGCGAGCTCCGCATACGACTTCGCGCGCTGGAGCAGACTGTAACGGCCGATCAGCTCCACTTCATCGATGAGGATGACCCAACCCTTGTAGCCGGCCGCGCGAAACAGGCGCGGCGCGAAGCGGAAGCGCTGGAGGGCGAGCTGCTTGAGAGGCACGGCACGCACGGAGAAGGCCGCCGCCTGGCCGAGTTGCCGCAGCCCGACGCGGACGCGGGCGACCGGCAGCTTCTCCCCGGCCCAGAAGCCGCTGATCTGCTCCGACAGCTCGGGATCCCCGCTGAGCCGTTCTTTCAACAAGAGCGTCGCCGGGAACAGTGGCGAGATGCCGCTTGCCTCGCTGCCAGCCCAGCGGAAGAACTCCGCGTATCGCGGCGGATCCTGGCGCAGCTTGGGCGAGACTTCCTGGAACACCTGCCCGCTGGCCCCGGGAATCACCGCGGAGCCGACGGCGGCCTCGTACACCTTCCCCGGCTCGTAGAGAGGCGTCTCCTTGCTGATCACGACGCGGCTGCAGATGAAGTTCTGATCGAGCGCGATGTGCTGAAGGTACTGGAGCAGGTGCGACTTCCCCGTGCCGAATTCGCCGGCGACGAGCATCCCTTCTGCCTGTCTGCCCTCGTCGAGCAGTGGCTCCACCTTGGCGAGTTGGTCGTGGAAGCGCGGCCCCACCTTCGTCTGACCGCAGCCGAGGAAGCGCACGGCGTCGCGGTTCGGCACGCCGTTGCGCAGCGCTTCGAGGGCCCGCCGGAGATCCTCGGTCCTCGCGCCACCCGCGTTCACGGCGCACCTCCTGACGATTTGATGCGGACGAGCGACGTCATGGGGTTGACCAGGCGCTGGTCGTGCACCTCATCGTAAACGCGGAACTTCAGGGCCTCATAAACGCCAATCCCGCGAGGCGAGTCAGGATCGACGAACTCCCGGGAAGGCACGAGCACCATGAGCAACCCCTTCATCTCGTCGGTGGCGTCGATGAACTGGCGAAGCACCTCGTAGGCCTCGAACATCGCGGCCTTCGTGTAGAACACTGTCCCGTCCCGGGGGTTCGAAGGGACCAGGACGCGCTCCATATCGATGACGATGACGACCCCCGCGTGGCCGGCGAACCGCACCCAGCGCAGCAGCGAGGCGAGCAGGTAGCGGGCGTTGGTGCGATGAATCCGTGTGAAGATCTGATACGGCTTGACCGCGGCGATTGCCTTGTTACGGCCGGTGAGCCAGTCGGTGATGGCCTCGGTCATGGACTCGCCACCCGCATCGCCCGCGAGCTCGGCGAGGCACAACTGGCTGGCAGCCACCCGAAAATCCCGGGCCAGCATGCTGCACTTGGTGACCCGTCCCTCTATCTTCGGGCGGATCTCCATCCTCACGAAATCGGCCTCCAGATGGTTCGCGGCGGCGATCCGGTCGACCAACGGCTCGGTGCCATCTGGCGCGGGCGCGTAGTGCGCCGCGACGGCCAGCTTGTTGATGACACGCTGGCTCAGCGCTGGCCAGGGCATCTGATCCGCAATCCGGAAGAAAAGTTGATCGATCATGTGGATGCGCGTGTCTTCGGCCGAAATCTGGGCAACCAGATAGCCGGACGCCTCCGCCGACTTCCGGACGCCCTCGATGATGGATGTCTTCGAGGCCGCATCGAACGGGACGGCGAACTTGATCGATGAGCCGCCTTCCTTGATGAATGCGTCCAGGTACTCCGCCCGAATGAACTTCAGCCAGCGTTCCGGGTCGATGGTCGCCGTCATGCCTTCGCCTCCGTGAAGCTGAGCCCGTAGTACGTCAGCGGCTCGCCGTCCTCGGCAACGAACGAGATGCGATCCCGCTCGGCGCCTCTGGCGCTCGGCGCCGCTGGCAACGAGACGGTGGCACGCGATCTCGTGTGCCTCAGGCGGCTCCGGTCCAGCATGTAGAGATCGCGCGCGAATTCACTGCGGTCGTACTCGGACGCGGCGCCCGGCTGCAACGTGAACGCGCGGTAGACGTCCACCAGTTTGATGACCTTCCCAAGCTCATTCTTGGGGACGAGCAGCTTGTAGGCAGCGTAGAGCGATTCCAGAAACTGCTCACTCTTCGAACGCGCGCGGCTTGTCTGTCTCTTGAGCAGCACGGAAACGAGATGGGACGGACGTATCGCATAGACCTTCTTGCGGTCGATGCTGACTCCCAAGTCGCTGGGCAAGATCCTCACGATCGACGGGAACGCGATGAGCCGCTGGTCGCGCGCGTGCACCGTGAGGCCGGCGCGCTTGGCTGTCGCCAGGAACTCGGCGTTGTACTCGCGCTCGAGGTATTGTTGTTCCTGCTCTTCACTGAACGGCCATGCGGAGCCCGCGTTCATTGCGGCCTGTCGCGCAACCTCGATGGCCGCGCGGATGCTCGCCGCGGACTTGCGCAGCTTCTTGACATCGCCTGTCTGGGCCGCCTTCTCCATCTGCTTCGCGGCCTTCAGGACGTCCTTGGCCGCACGCTCCGCCGCCTGCGCGGCACCCTCGGCATCCTCACACGCTTGCTCGAACTCCACCGTCGCCATCCCTCGCTTCGGTCGTTTCCACGCCGCCTTGGCATGTCGTACCCAGATCGTCGGTTATGCAGCCTATGAAGAACACCGCGCCCGCCTCGGCAGCCCTCACCACCTGCTTCGGGGCCAGGACTGCCAGCGCCAACGGGTTAGAGACCTTCCTCTTCCTCACCGCGGTGTTGGATCCTCGTCCACGTATATCCGCGTCCGAGTATCCGCCGGCGGACACTCGCTGTCACGTGCCTCCCCGCGCCTGCTCGCTGCCGCGGCCGCGCACGCTCAGCGCAGGCTGCGCCGCCAGCCCGCCGCTGTCGCCTCCGCCTCGGTGCAGAACCAACGCTCCCCCTGCGACTCGTCGATGACCGTTCGCTCGTAGAACGCGCCGCCCGGCACGTGGTAGATGCGCTCGCCCTTTGCGTTGATGTTGCCCTTGATCAGCGGCCGATCCGTGCCGCTGAAGTCGCAGACCTGGCCGCCGAGCGGGGGGCTGGTGGTGGGGCGCGGCGACGCCGTCTCGAGCGCGATCGCGGATCGGACGGGTGTCGACGAGGACGTGTGCGGCGATGTGGGAGAGCCGCGGGCCGGCGTCGCGCGGCACGCGGACCAGAGGCCGGCGTCGCGTGACCGCGCCTCGCGCTCGGCAGCCCGCAGTCGGTCCTGGTAACGAACGTCGGGCGGGAAGGTGGCCGCGTGCGCGTAGCCCTCGCGCACCAGCGTCTCGCCGGCCATCGTCCCGTCCACCCACAAGTAGCGCAGGAGGCGGCCGTAGCGGTCGGTCTCGGAGACATCCCTTTCCAGCACGACCTCTCGGCCGTCCACCAGCGAGCGGTTACGCTCGCTGGCCGCGGTGGCGAAGCAGTCCGCCGGCCCTCCCGTTGCCACGTGCAGCTCCGGGGCGTTCATGCCGATGTAGCGCAGACGCTCTGGACCCCGGCCCCGATCTACCACGACGGTGTCGCCGTCGACCACTCGCACGACCCGCGCGCGCTCACCGCCCGCGGGAGTGGGTCGCCGGCCGCCGCCGGACGCCTGCCCGCCGCACGCCAACAGCGCGAGGG
>JAJYLG010000028.1 GCA_021787985.1 Chloroflexota bacterium | reverse complement strand
CGCGGGTGCATTCCCGTAGCCGCTGGCCCACGGCCTTGAGCAACTCGTCGCCGACCCGGTGGCCAAGCGTGTCGTTGATCGTCTTGAAACGGTCCAGGTCGATGAAGAGCACGGCCACTCCATGGCCGCCGCCGTCCCCGCCCGCCATCGCCTCGGTGAGCCGGCGCTCGAACAGCGCGCGGTTGGGCAGCCCCGTCAAGAAGTCGTAGAGCGCCATCTGGCGAATGCGGCCTTCCGCTGCCTTCCGGGCGGTGATGTCTTCGTGGACGGCCACGAAGTGGGTGATCTCGTCGTCCGCGCCGCGGAGGGGGGTGATCGTCTCCTGGACCGTGAAAAGGCTTCCGTCCTTGCGCCGGTTGACCACTTCGCCATGCCAGACGCGGCCGCTGAGAATGGTGCTCCACAGCTCGCGAAAGAGCTCCGGTTCGTGCTGCCCGGAGCCGAGGAATCCCGGCGTGCGATCCAGGACCTCTTCCACCGGGTAGCCGCTCAATCGCACGAAGCCCTCGTTCACCCACTGGATGCGGCCGTCGCGGTCGGTGATGAATACCGGATTGGCGATCGTCGCCATCGCGGCCGCCCACAGGCGAAGCGCCTCACGGTCACGCGTCAGCAGATCGAGCTGTGCGCAGCGGGACGCCAGCAGCTCGACGGCCTGCCTGGTAAGCATGAGGGCGAGCGCGTCGGGCGGTTTCGGCCAGGTCACGTCGGCCCGCAGCGAGCTTGCGCCGTCGAGGGGGACCTGGAGCTCGGTCACCACGGGGCTCGCGGGAGCGCCGACTCCCGGCGCGGTGCTCGACTCTACCGCGTCGTGTCCGGCCAGCTCGAAGCGCGTGGCCGATGCGGACAGAACGTCGCGCAGGAAGCGCTCGACGGTGCGGTGTGCCGTCTCGACGTCATCCGCCGCGAGCAGGGCAATCGCGAGCTCGGAGAATCCGACGCCGCGACGGACGAGGCGGCGGTCCCGCGACTGGGCCACGTAGATGAGGATCGCTCCCGCGGCGACTACCAGTGGCAGAGCTATCTCGGCTTGTTCGGGGTGGTGGATCCCTGCCAGCCCGACGACGGTCCAGGCCGCGGCGCCGGCCGTGAGCAAGGCGACATGCCAGCGCCACCAGCGGTGGACCTGCGATAGCGCATCCCCCAGCCCCGATGTCGCCCTGGCCCCCTGTCGGTCCATCCTTCCGTGACTATCGGTCCTGGGCCGGTCGATGATGAGAGGCGGGCCCCGCGGGCGTGATCGGTGTCACAGGCCCGCGCGCGGGGGGCCAGGCCGGGCGCCCTCAGCCGGCCGCGCCGGCTACCGCCTGCACGCGGCACATCAGCCCGTACGCCTCCGGGATGCGGCTGAGCACGACATCCGTGCCCGGCGCCATCTCCTTGTGGTGGGCGAGCGCGCGCCACACCTGGGCGCTGGCTGCCATCGTCCGGCCGCGCAGGCTGCGCGCGACCACCGCCGAGGCGGGGGAGACGATGAGCGCCTCGTCGGGGCTGGCGGCGATCACCCAGACGCGGTTCTCGTCGGCGCGCGCGCGAGCCCAGCGTTTGAGGTCGGCCGGCGCGCGCAGGCCGCTCCAGCAGAGCACCTCGGCGCCGGAGAGCGCCGCGTGGCGCGCCACCTCGGGCACGAACAGCTCGTCGCCCACCAGCAACGCGCTGCGACCGAGGCCCGTCTGAACCACCTCGGGCAGTGGCCCGCTCGCGCTGGCCGCGTGGCTATCCTCCCGTCGGAGCGCGACCTCGCCGTGGCGGACGAGCGCGGTCCAGGTCGGCCCGCCCGCGGGCGCGCCGGCGACCACGATCTCGCCGCCACCCTGCGCAGTCAGCCGGCGCGCGGCCGCGAGGGTTGCCTCACCGTCGGCGGCGACCGGGAGCACGGCGAGCGCGCAGGCGGCATCGCGCAGCGCCTCCCAGAGGTGCGCCAGCCGCGCGTGGTCCGTCCACATTCCGGCAGCGGCGGCCGCGCGCCGGTCGGGCGCGCGCAGGACCTCCGGCGCGCCGAGCCCGCGCAGGACGGGCAGACGCGAGGTGGGCTCGGTGAGGAGGCCATACAGCTCGGGGCGGCGGCGAAGCCGCGGGCCGGTCGCGCGGGCCACGTCGATGTCCGCCACGAGCACTCCGCTGCCGGTCGGTCCCAGGCAGCTCACCGTGTTCCCGTCGGGGTCGATGACGGTCGAGCGTCCCGCGTAGACGATGCTGTCGCGTTCCACGCCCCACTTGTCGGCGGCGACCACCCAGCAGCCGTTCTCCTGCGCCCGAACAGGCATGAAGTACTGGCAGTGGGCGCTGTCGAGCGCCTCGGACGTCGCGCCCCAGGCCACCCAGGCGGTGCAGTCGGCCAGGATGCGCGCGCCGCGCAGCGCCAGCATGCGCGCGACCTCCGGCTGGCGACCGTCGGCGCACACCAGGGCGCCCACCGGCCCGATGGGTGTGTGCCACACGGGAAACTCGCTGGCCGCGCGGAACCAGAGCCAGTCGAAGTGCCAGAGGAACGACTTGCCCGTCCGCCCGAGCTCTTCGCCATCGGGGCCGATGCATACCGCCGCGTTGCGCAGCACGCCTTCGTGATCGCGCAGCGCTAGCCCGGCGACGATGGTGCAGCGGCCGCGGCGGGCGCGCTCGGCCAGCGGCGCGAGCGCTTCCCGGGCATCAACCGTCTCGGCGTTACGCAGGCCGATGAAATACGCGGGGTAGCCGCATTCGGGCGTGACGATCATCTGCGCCCCGGCGTCGACCGCTTGGTCCACCAGCCGCAGCAGCTCATCGAGCGTCGCGGGAGCGTCCTCGAGGTCGCGCGCTTCGATTTGGACCGCCGCGACCCGAACCGTGTCACTCACCTTCGTCCTCCCAGGCGGTGTTGTTGTGCAGGACGCCGATCCCCGAGATCTCCACCTCACAGGTCTCGCCGGGATGCGCCTGCCGCGGTTCGCCGGGCGTGCCGGTGTAGATCACATCACCCGGAAGCAGGGTCATGCGGCGCGCGGCGAAGGCGACGATGCGCGCCACGCTGTTGATCATCAGGTCGGTGGTGGTGTGCTGCACCAGCTCGCCGTTGACGCGGACCCAGAGCTCGAGCGACCGCGGGTCGAGCCCGGTCACGATCCAGGGGCCCATCGGGCCGAAGGTGTCCGTGCCCTTCGCTCGCCACCATTGCAGGTCGTTCTTCTGCCACTCGCGGGCCGAGATATCGTTGCCGCAGGTGAAGCCGAAGACATGGTCGAGCGCCGACTCCTCCGGGACGTCCCGCGCCGTTCGGCCGATGACCGCCACCAGCTCACCTTCGTAGTCCACGCGGCCGGCGTCCCGCGGCAGCAGGATCGTCTCATCCGGGCCGACGGTCGCCGACGGCGGCTTGAAGAAGAGGCCGGGATCGCGCAGCGGCGGCTGGTCGCCGAGGTGACTGAGGTAGTTCAGCCCCACGGCGATCACCTTCGATGGTGTGGCCGGCGCGAGTAGGCGGACCGCGGCCAGGGCGTAGCGCTCGCTCGTGGTCGTGAAGCCAGCGGCGAGATCACCGACGGCGGCGGCGACCTCGTCTCCTTCGATGATGCCGTAGCGCGGGGCGCGATCCTGGACAGTGAACCGACAGAGCTTCAACGTGCCGCCTCCCGGCTAGAAGGACTGATCTGTGCGATGTGCGCGCGAACGTGGCGCGGGATGTCGTCGAGGAACCGCTCGAGCGTCACGTCGCCGAGGTCCGGACGGTAGACGACCGTGGGGAGCAGGCGGTCGTCGAGCGCGTCGAGCTCGGCGCGCAGCTCCTCGTGCCAGCCGCACCACTCCTGGAGCAAGTCGCCCGGGCTGCGGGCGGCGTAGCGCGCGAGCTGCGACTCCTGCCAGCCTTCCACCTGCTGAGCGCGCGCGCGGTCGAGGTCGTACTGGCCTTCCCGCACCAGGCGGGTCAACTGGCGATAGCCTCGGTGGCTCGCGGTGAGGTGAACGAGCAGCGACCGGACGTCGGGTCGGGCGGCGAGCGGCGCGATGCGCGCGTACGCCTCGCCGAACGCCTCGTCGATCGGCCGCCAGAACGCCTGGGCGTGGGTCATTCGCCGACCAGCTCTCGACCCAATCGTGCAGCGACGAGCCGCGCCAGGCGAAGGGCCGCAGCCTCGCGGGTCGCGACCGTGCCGCCCAGATCGGCGATCGACGTGGCGACTACCCCCGGCAGGCCGCAGGGCGCCACGTGGCGGAAGGGCTCGGGCACCCCCCACACGTTCACCGCGATCCCGTGCATCGTCGTCCAGCGTGCCACGTGGACTCCGACCGACGCGACCTTGCGGCCGTCCTCGGCCCAGCATCCCGGGTACCCGGATCTGCGCGCCAGCCGGACGTGGTACTCGGCCGCGAGCCGAATCACCGCGTCCTCGAGCGCGCTGACGAAGCGGTGCAGGTCGCGCTCGTCCTCGCGCAGACGCACCACCGGGTATGCGACGAGCTGTCCCGGACCGTGGACGGTGACGCTCCCGCCGCGCTCGACGCGGAACACGGGCCAGTCGCGGGCCGTCGCCGTCTCGAGGGCGAGCGCGAGGTCGGGCGGGGTGTGCCGCCCGAGCGTGACGGCCGGCCGATGCTCCGTCAGCACCAGCGCGTCCGGCGCGCCCCCGGCCACGTCGGCGTGCAGCCGCCGCATGGCGTCCAGCGCCGCGCCGTACTCCGACCGGGGCCACCACGCGAAATGCAGGGGGGCGAGGGTCGCGGTGGCCACATTCATGCCATCATTCTGTCCCGACCGTCACGAGGCCGACAAGTGTTCCGGCCGCGGTGACCGTGTTGCGTACACTGATAGGCGTGACGTCCGAGCCGCCGCCCCGACCGCTCGTGTCTGTCCTCATCCCGGTCCGAGATGAGCCGGACGCGCTGGCGCGCTGCTTGCGCTCGCTTGCCGCCCAGACGTACCCACACGACCGGATCGAGGTGCTGGTAGCGGAAGGCGACGCGGGCCGGGTCGAGCAGGACGCGGCCCTGCTGCGGGACGCCGGCCTGCCGGGCAAGGCGCTGGCCAACCCCCGCCGGACGACGCCCTGCGGGCTGAACGTCGCGCTCGACGCGGCGCGGGGCGAGGTCATCGTCCTGCTGGGCGCACGTGCCGAGGTGGGGCCGCGCTTCATCGAGGAGAACGTGGCCGCGCTCGAGCGCACGGGGGCCGACGTCGTCGGCGGGCCGGTGCGGATGCCGGCGGAGGGTCTGCTGGGTCGGGCGGTTGCGGCAGCGATGTCGTCGCCGTTCGGGGTCGGCGATGCTCGCTACCGGTACGCCGAATCCGAAGGGCCGGTCGACACCGTGAATTACGGCGCCTACCGCCGTTCGGTCTTCGAGCGGATCGGGCGGTTCGACGAGTCGCTGCTGAATGTGGAGGACGACGAGCTCAACTACCGCCTGCGCGAGGCGGGCGGGACGCTGTGGCTCTCGCCGCGGATCGAGGTGCGCTACCACGGACGCCGCACGCTCGCCGGGCTGGCGAGGCAGTACCTTCGCTACGGCTATCCCAAGGTGCGCGTCGCGGTGCGCCACCCGGGCCAGCTCCGCGCGAGGCACCTGGCGCCCTCCGCGCTCGTGGCGGCACTTGGCGTGGGACTGTTCGGCGCGCCCTGGTCGCGAGCCGCGCGGGCGTTACTTGCGGGCACGGCGGGCGCGTACGCGCTGGCTAACCTGGCCGCCTCGGTCCGGCAGGCGTCGCGCCAGGGGTGGGATCTGCTGCCGCTGCTGCCCGCGGCCTATGCGGCGATGCACGTCTGCTACGGGGCGGGATTCCTGGCCGGCTGCGTCCGCTTCGCGCCGGAGGTGGCCGCGCAGCTCCGACGACGCCGGGAGGCCGCGCGTGGGTGAGCTCGATCGCGTCTTGCGGGTGTACCGCGCCCGTGCGGCCCGCGACGCCAGCCGCCGCTACGCAGCGGACGATCCGGCGAACCGGCTGCGGCTGGAAGCGCTCGAGCGCGAGGCGTTCGCGCTGGTTGAGGAGGCGACCGGCCGCCTGGCCGCCGACCTGCGCTGGCTTGACCTGGGCTGTGGCGGTGGGTGGTGGCTGCGCACGCTGGCCGCGCGCGGCGTCCCGCCGCAGAGGCGGCACGGCTGCGATCTCCGCGCGGAGCTGGCCTCCGCCGGCGGTGCCGCCGTGGTCCGGGCCGCCATCGATCGACTGCCGTATCGCGGCGACAGCTTCGACGTGGTCTCGCAGTTCACGGTCTTCTCATCCGTGCTGGACCCAGCCGTCCGCGGCGCCGCGGCGCGGCAGGCGCTGCGCGTGCTGCGGCCCGGCGGCGTGGTGCTGTGGTATGACTTCCTCTGGAACCCACTGAACCGGGACACGCGCGGTCTGGGCGCGCGCGACGTCCGGGATCTCTTCCCGGGCGCCGCGACGGTCGTGCGGAGGGTGACGCTGGCGCCGCCGCTGGCGCGCCCGTTGGCGCGCTGCGCGTCGCGGCTCCACGCGCTCGCGTACCGGTTGCCGTGGCTGCGCAGCCACCTGCTGTGCGTGATCGTTCCGCGGGGGGAGTCGTGAGCGAGCAGGCGCCGCTTCCCTTCTACCGGCCGGCAGTGGGGGAGGAGGAGATCGAGGCCGTCGTCGCGACGTTGCGCAGCGGCTGGCTGACCACCGGACCGCGGGTCGGCGAGTTCGAGACGCGGATGGCGGCGCTGGCCGAGACGCCGCACGCCGTCGCGTTGAGCTCGGCGACCGCGGCGCTGCACCTGGCGCTGGAGGCGATGGGCGTCGGCCCGGGAGACGAGGTGATCCTCCCGTCGCTCACCTTTGCCGCGTGCGCCAACGTGGTCGTGCAGCTCGGCGCCCGACCGGTTCTGGCCGACGTGTGCGCCGACGATCTCTGCATCAGTCCGGCAGACGTCGAGCACCGGCTCAGCTCGCGGACGCGTGCGCTGATGGTGGTGCACTACGGCGGGCAGCCGTGTCGCATGGACGAGATCGAACGCGTCCTGGCGGGTCGGGACGTGCGCGTCCTCGAGGACGCCGCGCACGCCAGCGGTGCGGCGTACCGGGGCCGGCCAGTCGGTGGGCTTGGCGACGCGGCCGCGTTCTCGTTCTACGCGACGAAGAACCTGACGACCGGCGAGGGCGGCATGCTCACCACGCGCCATGCCGAGATCGCCGAGCGCGCGCGGCAGATGGCGTTGCATGGGATGGACCGCGACGCCTGGAAACGCTACTCGGCCGAGGGCAGTTGGTACTACGAGGTCACAGCGCCGGGCTACAAGTACAACATGACCGACCTGCAGGCGGCGCTTGGGATCGTCCAGCTCCGCCGGCTGCCCGAGCTGAACGCGCGTCGTGCCGCCATCGCGGCGGCATACTCGGAGCGCCTGCGGGAGGTCGAAGCGCTGCGGCTGCCGACCGCCCGTCCCGAGGTCTCGCACGTGTGGCACCTGTACCCGGTCCGGCTGCTGCCAGGCGCCCTCGCCATCGACCGCGCGGAGCTCATTCGGCGGCTCACCGGGCGCGGCATCGGGACGAGCGTGCACTTCATCCCGCTGCACCGGCACCCCTACTACCGCGAAGGCTGGGGCTGGAGCGCCAGCGACTTCCCCGTGACGGAGGGGGCGTACGCCGGCCTCGTCTCGCTGCCCATCTATCCCTCGATGACTGACCAGGACGTGGACCGCGTGTGCCGGGCGGTCGTCGACATCGTGCGCGAGGTGAGCTGATGCCAGACGCTCCCCACTCGTCGGCGGGGACCGCGCATCCCTCAGCGACGGAGGACGCCGGCGGGCAGACAGATGCTGAGGGTCACCGCCGGCCTCTGCGGCGAGTGGAGCCCGCCCCGCGGCTCCAATCCCGGTTGTTGGATGTCACGGTGGCGGGGCTGGCGCTCGTGACGTTCGCCCCCGTGGGTGCGCTGCTGGCGCTCCTCATCCGACTGGACTCCCCCGGGCCGGCGCTCTTCGTCCAGGACCGCGTCGGCTTGGGAGGGCGCCGGTTCCGTTGTTACAAGTTCCGAACGATGCGCACGGACGTGGCGCAGCCGGACTGGCGCGTCGAGGACTTCTCCACGTTCGTGTTCAACCCCGGCGGACACGACCCGCGGCGGACACGACTGGGAACGGCCCTCCGCCGGTCGACCGTGGACGAGCTGCCGCAGCTCCTCAACGTGCTGCGCGGCGACATGAGCCTGCTCGGCCCCCGGCCCGAGATCCCGGAGATCGTTCAGCAGTACGACCGGCCCGCATACCATTTGCGTCATCGCGTCCGTCCGGGGATGGCGGGCCTGGCGGTAGCGCGCGGCCGGGCCGATCTGACGTACGAGCAGGGGCTGGCCTACGACCTGGAGTACGCGCGTACGCGCTCTCACCTGGGGGATCTGAAGATCCTGGCGCGGTCGGTCCGCGCGGTGCTGAAGCATGAAGGGGCGCGGTGACCGAAGGCTCGCCTGGCTGGGATGCCGCGTTCACGCGCCGCTGTCCCCCCATCGTCGCGGCGGGGCGCGAGATCAAACGCCGACCGCTGGTCAGGGCCCGCGGCGGGTGAACGATTCGGAGCGAGGCTGGCGGTGGTCGCCCCCGCGGAAGGCGGCGCGCCGCGCGGCATACTCCGCGAGCGCGTCTTCGATGGCCGCGACGTCGAAGTCCGGCCAGTAGATCGGCGTCCAATAGAGCTCCGAATAGGCCGACTGCCAGAGCAGGAAGTTGGAGAGGCGCTGGTCGCCCCCGGTGCGAATGATGAGGTCTGGTTCGGGCAGATCTGGCGCGTAGAGGTAGCGCGAGAAGAGCTCGGCAGTGACGGAGCCTGCCGAGACGCGGCTGGCGATCACGCGCCGGGCCGCGTCCACGAGCTCGGCGCGGCCGCCGTAGTTGAATGCGATGGACACGGTTATCCGGTCGTTGTGGCGGGTGAGATCGATGGCATCTTCGATCCTGCGCCGCAGATGCTCGGGGATGCCGTCCAGGCGGCCAAGATGGGCGAGCCGGACGCCGTTCGCGTGGAGCCGGTCGAGCTCGCGGTCAAGGGTGCGGGCGAGCAGGCGGAAGAGGCCGTTGATCTCCTGGCGGGGGCGGCGCCAGTTCTCGGTCGAGAAGACGTACAGGGTCAGGTATGGGATCCCCCGCCGGCTGAAGTGCTCGATGACGCGGCGCAGGTTCTCGGTGCCGGCGCGGTGCCCGGCCAGTCGGCTCAGGCCGCGGGCCTGGGCCCAGCGGCCGTTGCCGTCCATCATGATCGCCACGTGGCGCGGCAGGGCCGCCTCCTGGCTGGGGGCTAGCTGCCGCTCCCTACGCACCAACTGGAAGACCCTCGTTCGCCGTTCTTGCGTCGCGCGTCAGCGGATGCGATCGCCGACGTCCCGGCTGTCAGCGTACACGGCTGCGCGCGGCGGGAAGTCCCGCGTGCTGGCGGGAGGGGCGGGGCGCATCCCTGGTGAGTTTGACCGGCGGCGCGGGGCGCGCCTAGAGTGGGTGAGAAGTGCGGCGGCAGCGCCTCGTCTGGCCCGCCGGGACTTGGCATGTGATCCCCCGGGCGCACCCGCTGGTGCGCGCGGCCGGCTGATCGCCGAGAAGAAGGACAGTGAGACAGCGGCTGCTCCGCTCCCTCGCCGCCGCGCTGCTGGATGTGGCGATCGTTGCGGCTACCTACGTCGCTGCCCTGCTCTTTCGGTTCGACGGCCATGTCCCGACGCAGAGTTGGCACGCCTTCGCTCGAGTCTATCCGGGCATCGCGCTCGCTTTCATCCTGGCGAACTGGCTGCTTGGCATTTACCGTATCGCCTGGCGCTACGCCAGCGTGATCGAGGCGGTGCGCCTGGGCGCCGCCGTGATGGTGGCGACGATCGTGGTCACAGGAATCAACGTGCTGCCGCGAACGCGCGACATTCCGCTCTCGGTTACGCTCGTCTCCGGACCACTGAGCTTTCTCGCGATGTCATTCGTGAAGCTGTCGCCGCGGCTGCTCGCTCACCGCCCGACGCTGCGAGATGTGGACGGGGTCCAGCGGGTATTGATCGCGGGCGCGGGCGCCACGGGGCAGTTCGTGGCGCGTGAGTTCCAGCAGCACCGGGTCTGGCGACTGAGGCCGGTCGGATTCGTCGACGACGACACGGGCAAGCGCGGCAGCCGCATCCACGGCGTGCCGGTGCTGGGCGCGATCGCCGACCTGCCCCGTATCGCCCGCCGCGTCGAGGCCGACCTGGTGGCGATCGCGCTGCCGAGCGTGAGCGGGGCGAAGGTGCGCGAGATCGCCGCGCTGGCAGAGGCGGCGAACGTGCCGGTCCGAATGGTGCCCGGCCTGCCCGAGGTCGTCCGCGACAACCTGAGCGTCGGGCAGTTGCGCGAGCTGACGGTCGAGGACCTGCTCGGGCGGGAGCCGGTCGAGATCGACTTCGCCGGCTGCGCGGCGGTGGTTCACAACGCGTCGGTGCTGATCACGGGCGCTGCCGGCAGCGTCGGCACGGAGCTCGCGCGCCAGGCGCTGGCGCTCGGCCCGGCGGCGCTGCACCTGCTGGACATCAACGAGTCGGGCCTGCACGACCTGCAGGTCGAGCTGGCGCCGGCGCGAGGCGAGTGCGACATCAAGCTCTGGATCGGGAGCGTCGCCGAACGCGCCAAGACGGCGCAGGTCTTCAGCCAGGCGCGGCCCGACCTGGTGTTCCACGCCGGGGCGTACAAGCACGTCGACCTGATGGAGCTGCACCCGGACGAGGCGTTCCGCGCCAACGTGGTCGGCACGCTGAACGTCTGCCAGGCGGCCGACCTGTACGGCGCGCGTAAGCTGGTGTTCATCAGCACGGACAAGTCGGTCCACCCCGCGAGTGTCTACGGGGCGACCAAGCGCGTGGGCGAGCTGCTCGTACAGGCGATGGCCGAACGCTCGGAAACGGTCTTTTGCACCGTGCGCTTCGGCAACGTGATCGGCAGCCGGGGGAGCGTTGTCCCCACGTTCTGGCGGCAGATCGCCAGCGGAGGCCCGGTGACCTTGACGCACCCGGAGATGATGCGCTATTTCCTGACGATCCCCGAGGCGGTGAGCCTCGTCATCCAGGCGGCGGCCTTCGCGAGGCAGGGGGAGACTTTCATGTTGGACATGGGCGAGGAGGTGCGGATCGCGGACCTGGCGGAGCGCATGATCCGCCTCAAGGGGCTGCGCCCGGGTGAGGACATCCCGATCGTCTACACCGGGCTGCGCCCCGGCGAGAAGCTACGCGAGGTGCTGGTGGCGGACCACGAGGAAGTGCGTCCCACCTCGCATCCGAAGGTGCTGCTCATGGCGACTGAGCGCGCTGCCGACGCGCGTGTGCTCGTGGCCGAGGTGGAGCGCCTCGCCAGGATGCAGCACGACCCGGCGCGGCTCGCGCGCGCGCTGCACGCACTGGCGCGGCTGGAGCCGGGCGCAGGTGGCGAACCCGAGCCCAGGGCGGGCGCCCGTGTCGACCGTCGCGAGGGCGATGCCGCCGTCTGACCGGATCTGCGCCGCGCCACACGCGCGAGCCACAGCGAGACGCCTTCGCCGAGCGGCGCCTGTACAGCCGCGGGCCGCGTTCGGGACGCGGCCCGCGGCGATTTTGCACTATCTTAAGAAGAGGATGGGCACCCGTTAGCCCATTCCTGCGCCGTGTGGAACGAAACTGAACGTGCCAGGACTACTGGCACGTGACCCTCCCCCGCGGATGATGGCAAAGGAACGGGGCGCCTTCCGCGGGGGCAGGAAATCAACACGGCGAGGTATGGGCTGGCGCCCGTGCCTCGCCGTTGTCATGCCAGAGGGCTGGGGTGTCGCGTGAGTGCCACCGTGCTGGTTGTCGATGACGAGCGCAACATTGTCGAGCTCGCTCGTATGTACCTGAACAACGAGGGATTCCGCGTCGAAGCAGCTTACGACGGGCGGGAGGCGCTGGAGCGCGCGCGCGCGCTTCGGCCCGATCTCGTGGTGCTCGACATCATGATGCCCGAGATCGACGGGCTCGAGGTCTGCCGTCAGCTCCGCCGGGAGTCCGACATCCCGGTCATCATGCTTACGGCCCGCAGCGAGGATGTGGACCGCATCGTCGGCCTCGAGCTGGGCGCCGACGACTACGTAACCAAGCCGTTCAACCCGCGCGAGCTGGTGGCGCGCGTCAAAGCGGTCCTGCGCCGGTACGAGACCGGCCGCCGCCCGACCCGCATCCTCGATGTCGGTAATCTGCGCATCGATGTGCTGGGCCGCACGGTGGCGGTAGGCAGCAGGGCGGTGCCGTTGCGTGCCAAGGAGTTCGACCTGCTCGTGGCGCTCGCCTCTCACACCGGAGTCGCCATGAAGCGCGACGAGCTGCTCAACCAGGTTTGGGGCGCCGACTACTTCGGCGACGGCCGCACCCTGGACGTGCACATCGCTTGGCTGCGTGACAAGCTTTCCGCGGCGACGGCGCGCATTCAGACCGTGTGGGGCTTCGGCTACAAACTGGTGGCGGAGGACGATGTTCCGCAGCCTGACAGCTAAGCTCATCGTCGCGTTCGGCGTTGTCACGTTCGTCAGCCTCGTGGCCGCCAGTGCCGGCTTCCTCTACCTGCTGCGCGATCGCGAGGTCGCGGCGGCGCGCGAGCGCGTTGGCCTGATCGTTCAGCCGCTGCAGTACCAGGTGCAGCAGCTCGCCAGGGCAGGCTACAGCGCCGACTACATCGCCAGCTTCCTGTCCAGGCGCGCGCAGGAGTTCGGCGTGCGCACCATTCTGGTCGACCAGTCGATGCGCGTCGTGGCCGACAGCTCCCACACGCTACAGGGGAAGCAGTTGGAGGACGCGTCCGGCCAGGACCTGGCCAAGTGGCTGCACGAGCGCCGGGAGCATCAGCCGGAGGGCGGCTTCATCTATACCACCTGGGTGGAGAGCGGCCGCACGTACGTGGTCTTCGGCGTGCCGGGCAGCTCGAGCACGGTGGTGACCGCCCCGGAGCTCGTCCCGCAACAGTACGGCGTCGTCGTGGCCGTGCCGGCCGGCACCATCCAGGGCGCCTGGCTGGCCCTCGCCCCGCGACTGGCCCTCGCCGCTCTCGTCGCCGCGGTGCTGAGCGTAGCCGTCGCCGCGGTGGTCGCCCGCTCGGTGACCCGGCCGCTCGCTCGCATGACGCGCGCCAGCGCGGCCATGGCCCGCGGCGAGTACGACCAGCGCATCCCCGAGAGCGGGCATGACGAGGTCGGCCGGTTGTCCCGGGCGTTCAACCACATGGCGCGCGAGGTTAGCCGCTCGCACCGCTCCATGCGGGACCTGCTGGCGAACGTGGCGCACGAGCTGAAGACGCCGCTCACGTCGATCCAGGGCTTCAGTCAGGCCCTTTCCGAGGGCGCCGCGCGCACGGACGCCGACCGCTCTATCGCGACGCGCGCCATCAATGAGGAAGCAGACCGCATGCGCACGCTGATCGAGGACCTGCTCGACCTCTCGCGCATCGAGGCCGGCATGGCGCCGCTCGACCTCACCCGCGTGGACCTGGGCGAGCTGCTACGCGGCACGGTCGAGCGGTTGTCGCCTATGGTTGCGAGGGGCGGCAGGACGGTGCGCGTGGACGCCCCGGCGGCCGGTCCGGCGGTGCGCGGCGACGCGCGACGCTTGGAGCAGGTGGCGGCGAACCTGGTGCAGAATGCCATCCGGCATGCTCAGGCGGGAGGCGTCGTCACATTGCGTGCCCTCCAGGCCGAGCCGCAGACTGCCGAATTCGCTGTGCACAACACGGGCTCGTACATCGCGCCCGAGGACCGTGAGCGGATCTTCGAGCGTTTCTACCAGGTGGACCGGGCGCGCAGCCGCAACGGCCGCGCGGGCGGCCTTGGCCTCGCGATCGCGCGCGAGGTCGTCGCCGCGCACGAGGGCACCATCCGCGTGGAGAGCGATCGCGACACCGGCACGACGTTTCGCGTCGTGCTGCCCACGCGCGGCCCATCGGCGCCGTCCGATCGGGCGGCAGCCAAAGGCAAGGGACCTCGATGACGATCGGCCGATTGAGAGCGCGCAGCTCGGCGCGGCTGGTCGTCGCGCTGGCGGTTCTGGTCGTGCTGGCGACCACCGCCACCATCGTGGTTCTGACGACCGGGACCACGTCCAGCGCGGGCCCGGCAAGGGCGCCGACCGCCGCGACGACACCGGCGCCCTCGTCGCAGCGAGCGGTGCTCGGCATCGCGGTGGAGCAGCGGGACGGGCAGGTGATCGTCGTTGCCGTCGCGCCCGGCGGGCCGGCCGTTCATGCCGGCATCCGAGTCGGCGACCGCGTCGTCTCGGTGGACTCCCGGGTGGTGAACTCGGTGGAAGACGTTCGCGCCGCGCTCGCCGACCATCACCGCGGCGACACTGCGCGCGTGCTGATCGCGCGCGGAGGTCGCACGCGCGAGGTCAGCGTGAAACTCGGCAACCCCTCGATCCTCGGCGCGCTGCCGGCGCCTTCGGCGCAGGCGCCGAGTCGCGGCCGGGCGCTCACCGGTGAGGCCGTTCTTGGGGTATCGGTGGAAGACGTGACGCCGGCCCTGAAGCAGCAGTACGGCTTCACGACCGACCGCGGGGCGGTGATCGTCGCCGTCGAGCCGGGCTCTGCCGCCGCCGTGGCCGGGCTGAAGCAGGGTGACGTGATCGTGCGCGCCGGCGGGCGCGACGTGGCGTCGGCCGCCGATCTGCGGGCGGTCGTGCGCGAGCACCGGCCGGGTGACCGAATCGAGGTCACGTGTGAGCGCGGCGGGCAGCGGCGCCAGGTGGAGGTGAGCCTGCGAAGCACGAGCGGCGCCACCTCGTCCGCCCACCAAGGGCCCGGCTTTGGGGGCTTTGGCGGATTCAGCACGTTCGGCGGCGGCCAGGCTCGCGCGCAGGAGAACGGCCAATAGGTCACCTACAACGCCTGCGCGGGCACACCGGCCAGACGCGGAACGGCAACCGCGTCACCGCCAACCTGAACGACGGTGGGCAGCGGCAGTTCACGCTGCCGGTAGCTGGTTCAGGCATCCCCGCGCTCGACAGCTCGCGGTTGGCGGCCGGCGACCCGGTGCTGGTCGTCACCCGAAGCGGCTCGATCAACGCGCTGACCGTGGTCCGGGTGGGAGGCCTGGCGCTGGGCGGTCTCGGTAGCTTGCCACCCGCCATCGGGAGCCTGATCCCCCGGCTCGCCCCCTTCATTCCCGGCCTGAGCGCCGGAGTCCTGCCGTTCCCGCAGCCGCCACAGCCGATGACCACGCCGCCGGGACTGCAGTCGTGACCGCCCACGCCGGCGTGCCGAGGGCGCGCTGGCGCTAGCCGTGGGCCGCGTTCTTCGGCGTGGAGCGGTTGCGCAGCAGCCACCACTCGAGGGCGTCGTACAGCGCGAGCCACGACGCCTCGATCACGTCCGTGCTCGAGCCGACGGTCCGCCAGTGCTCGTGGCCGTCGCTCGACTCGATGAGCACGCGGGTGCTGGCGGCCGTGCCCGTGTCGCTGTCGAGGATGCGGACCTTGTAGTCGACCAGCCGCACCCGCGCCAGGTCAGGGTAAAGTTGCAGGAGCGCCTTCCGAGCGGCGGTGTCGAGGGCGTTCACTGGCCCGTTGCCCTCGGCAGCGGTCTGCAGCACCTCGTCGCCGACGCGCACCTTGACCATCGCCTCGGCCATCATCTCGTTCTCGATGGCGTCGCCGGAATGGCGGTGCCGCCGCCGCTCGACCACGAGGAAGTCCTCCAGCTCGAAGAGCGGCTCGTAGTCGGCCTGGCTGCGCCGCACGAGCAGCTCGAAGCTCGCCTCGGCGCCGTCGTACTGGTAGCCGCGCGCCTCGAGCAGCTTGACGCGTTCGAGCAGGTCGCGGACCTCCTCCTTGCTGAGCGGGATGTCCACACCCTGCTCCTGGAGCTTCGCCACGATGTTGCGCTGGCCCGAGAGGTCGCTCACGAGCACCCGCTTGTCGTTCCCGACCGCCGTCGGGTCGACGTGCTGGTACGCGGACGCGTCCTTGACGATGGCGGCCACGTGATAGCCGGCCTTGTGGGCGAAGGCGGACTCGCCGACGTAGGGCTGCTGCGCGTCGTGCGGCAGGTTGGCGATCTCGGCCACGAACCGCGACACTTCTGCCAGCCGGCCGAGCTGCTGGTCGGCAAGCACCGGGATGCCCATCTTCAGTTGCAGGTCCGCGATGGTCGTGACCAAGTCGGTGTTGCCGCACCGCTCGCCGTAGCCGTTGATGCAGCCCTGCACCTGCGCGGCGCCGGCCTCGACCGCGGCCAGGCTGTTGGCGACGGCGAGCCCGGTGTCGTTGTGGCAGTGGATGCCGAACGGAGCGCCGAGCCGCCGCACCTCCTCCAGTGCTTCCAAGAGCCGCGGCGGGATCATGCCGCCGTTCGTGTCGCACAGTACCAGGCAGTCGGCGCCCGCGCGGGCGGCCGCCTCCAGGCACTGCATCGCGTAGCGGGCGTTCACGAGGTAGCCGTCGAAGAAGTGCTCCGCGTCGAAGAAGACCGTCTTGCCCAGCGATCGCATGTAGCGGACCGAGTCCGCGATCATCGCCAGGTTCTCTTCGTTCGACGTCTCGAGGATGTAGCGCACCTGCCACTCGTTCGCCTTGCCGACGAAGGTGACGGCGGGCGTGTCCGCGCGAACGAGCGCCTGGATGTTCGGGTCGTCTTCGGCCCGTACGCCCGCGCGCCGCGTGCCGCCGAACGCGGCCAGCTTCGCGTGCCGGAGGTGAAGCTCGTCCTGGCGGGTGAAGAACTCGGCGTCGCGAGGGTTCGAGCCGGGGAAGCCGCCCTCGATCCAGTGCACGCCCAGCTCATCGAGCTTGCGGGCGATCTGCAGCTTGTCGTTGACGGAGAGCGACATGCCCTCCATCTGGCAGCCATCACGCAGGGTCGTGTCGTATAGGTCTACATGTCGGGAGGTCATCGATTCGCTCCGGGTGCAGCGCCGCGCCCGGAGCGGGCGGACGCTGGGTTTACTCTCGCGGGTCCTGCGGGGGAGCAGGGCGCGCCGCGATGGCCCCCGCCCGGCCGGCAAAGGCACGGGCGGTGAGTGTCACCTCCGGAGCACGATCAAGGGGCTGCGTCACGTCAACCTCACGCTCGCGCGCTTACTCCGCAGGATAGCGTGTGACGGAGGCCGACGCCAG
Source organism: Chloroflexota bacterium (assembly GCA_021787985.1). Taxonomy (GTDB): domain Bacteria; phylum Chloroflexota; class Dehalococcoidia; order DSGV01; family DSGV01; genus JAJYLG01. The sequence goes on along the minus strand of JAJYLG010000028.1, from coordinate 17,983 downwards.
CGCAACGATGAGTGAGCGGAGCACCTCGCGTCGACGAGCCAGGCTAGAGTCCCGGGGGCGCGTACGCGCCCTTCAACCCCTTTGCTCGCTCGAGCAGCGTGTTGACGTCCCCCGCCGGGATCAGCTCGTGGGTCTCGATGCGAGCGAAGGCGCCGCTGCTGCTCGTCGCCAGGCTAACCGCGGCGGCTGTACCGGAGCTTGGAAGGTCGGCGATGACCAGGCCATCGTATTGGCCGAACATCCAGTAGTAGGCCTCCAGCTTGCCGCCGGCCGCCTCGATAACTCGTCTGACCATCGCCTCCCGGTCGCTGGGTCGCTCCATCATGGCCGCGATCGCCTCGCCCTTGAGGGAGAAGAGAACTGCGAACTTCGGCATGGCGGCCACCTCCCGGCTGGATAGTAATCCCACGCCGGGCGCGTGTCACAGGGCGTCCCGCGACAGGTTTGCGGGAAGAGGGCCCGCCTGGAGCGGTCGACATCCCTCGTCCGAGGCGGCAGTGCCCGTCGCCGTTGCGCCGACGGCGGCAGCCGCGGCCAGAGCTACCCGGTAGAGTGCGGTCAGAAGCCTTGCCATGATGTCGCTTCCCCCTCCGCGGCAGCCAGGAGGACGCTTCGCGAGAGAAAGGCCAGTATGCTCACGGTCCCTGCTCCGCGCATGGCGGGCGGCGATGCCTGGATCCACGTCCGGCCGCCGTCCACCGACCGCGCGACCGCGCCGGCCGCCATGCCGACGACGACGACGTCCTGCGACGCGCCGTGCGCCACCGCGAGGCTCGTCGCATGTCCGCGCAGTGCCTCGCTCCAGGAGGCGCCGCCGTCGGGCGACACCTCGATCGCGGACGGGCTCTCCGCGAGCGACCAACCGCCGGGGCTGAACGAGCCGGCCGCTCGCAGGCTGCCGGCGGGCACCGTAACCGGGCGGGCCTGGGGGCCGACGATCACGAACCCGGCGCCTTGCGGACCGTCCGCCAGCGCGACGACGCGGCCGTCGCCGGTGGGGGAGAGACGGTACACGCCTTGCGCCAGCCGGCTCCAGCTCTGCAGGTTGGCCGAGAAATACACGCCGGCGTCCGGCCCGCTGCTGATGCTCACGGCCAGCCCGCGCGCCACTGCCGTCTCGACGGCGACGATCCACTGTGGCGGTCCGGCCGGCAGACCGCTGGCCTTGCGCCAGGAACGCCCCTCATCGCTGGAGAGCCACAGCCCCGTGGCTGCGCCCAAGGCCAGGCGCTTGTCGGGAGCCAGCGCCAGGCCGTACGCCCACGTTGCCGCTGCCTCGGGCAGCAGGCCGGCCTTCGTCCACGAGCGGCCGCCGTCGGTTGTGCTCCACAGCTCGATGGACGTGACCGTGTTGACGACGACGAACGCTGTCCCGCTCGTGCCGTCCGTGGCGATCCCCGTCACGAAGCCGGGGCCAATGGAGGCACTGGACCAATGCTCGCCGAGGTCGCCCGAAACGAAAAGGTGCGATTCGGGAGCAGCTACCTGCGCCGCGAGCAGACGGCCGGTCAGGCCGTCGAACGTCACCCGCGCGGGGAAGCAGCGGTACTCGCCGACGACGCCGACCACGAGTCCCGGCTGCTCCATCTCGGCGAAGAAACCGTAGCCGCGCAGCTTCACGGTGCCCGGCCCGAAGCTCAGTCGCGCGGCCTGGGCCTCAGCCAGCGCCCGCGGGCTGTCGACCGTGGGCTCACCCGGCGGTGCCGCCAAGGACGAAGCCCGCGGCTCGTCGACCGCGGAAACCACCACGCCGTTCACGAGCTTGATGCGGAGCTCGCGATCTTGCCGACCCGGTGCCGCAGCCAGGCCAAGCCAGGTGGTGCGCCGGCCATCCGCGCCGGGCGTTGCGCCTGGGGCCGCGTCGCCCGTCCCATCCACCGACTGAAGCTGCAGCAGCGCCGCTCCGGGCTCCCAGGTGTGTGCCGCCTGCGTGGCGATCCGCCACGCTCCCAACAGCGTGACGGCCGCTGGCTGGACTGGCGCGTCCCGCTGCAGCACGACTCGCGGCGGGGCCGGTTTCGAGGGCGCGGCCTTGCCCTGGTTCGCGTGGCGTGTGGACGTAACGAACACCAGTGACAAGCCGACCAGCACTGCGCCGGCGAGGACGATTCCAACCCCGAACCGGGGAGATACCCGGTGGAAGAATCGCGCGAGCGTTGACCCGATGAGTCTTCGCACCGCCAGTGCTCCTCCGTTCCGGGAGCCCAGATACTGGCGCGATCATGGCCGCCCGCTAGCGCGAAGTCAAACACCCGGCCAGCCGCGGGTGCGGAAGGCGTGCCGCTCGCTGTCGGCGCCTCAGCTCCGCAGCGTCGCGACGACGGCGTCACCCATCTCGGGTGTGGAGACGGAGCGCTGGCCCGGCGCGGCGATGTCGGGCGTGCGCAGCCCGCGCGCGATGACCGAATCGACGGCCGCCTCCACCGCCTCGGCCTCGCGTGGCAGGCCGCAGGAGTAGCGCAGCATCAGGGCGGTGCTGAGGATCATCGCCAGCGGATTGGCGATGCTCTTGCCGGTGATGTCCGGCGCGGAGCCGTGGATCGGCTCGTAGAGGCCCCTGCCGGTGCCGTCCGACCGGCGCCTGCCAAGCGAGGCGCTCGGCAGCATGCCCATCGACCCGGCGACCATCGACGCCTCGTCGGTGAGGATGTCACCGAACATGTTCTCCGTGAGGATCACGTCGAATGATGCCGGGCGGCGCACGAGGTGCATGGCGCAGGCGTCGACCAGCAGATGGTCCAGCTCGACATCGGGGTAGCCGCGCGCCACCTCCTCCACGACCTCACGCCAGAGCCGGCTGGTGTCGAGGATGTTGGCCTTGTGCACGTGCGTGACGCGCTTGCGTCGGCCGCGGGCGAGCTCGAACGCGACCTGGGCCACGCGGAGGATCTCCGGCTCGGAGTAGCGCATCGTGTCGACGGCCTGACGGCCGACGGCGCTTCGCCAGCGGCGCTGTGGCCGGCCGAAGTAGAGGCCACCGGTCAGCTCTCTCACGACGAGCATGTCCGTGCCTCGCACGACCTCAGCCCGCAGTGGGCTGGCGTCGAGGAGCTCATCGTGGGCGCGGACGGGCCGCAGGTTGGCGAACAGCCCGAGGCCTTTGCGCAGGCCGAGGAGCGCTTGCTCCGGCCGGACTGGCGCTCGTGGGTCGTCCCACTTGGGGCCGCCGACCGCACCGAAGAGCACCGCGTCCGCCTTGCGGGCTCGTTCGAGAGTCTCCTGGCGGAGGGCCGTCCCGTAGCGGTCGATGGCAGCGCCGCCGACGAGGTCCTCTTCGCGGTCGAAGCGATGGCTCCAGCGCTCCGCCACGGCGTCAAGGACGCGCAGCGCCTCGCGCGTCACCTCCGGCCCGATGCCGTCGCCGGGGAGCACGGAAATGCGGAAGCGCGCCATCGATCGACCTCCAGAGCGAAGCTGCTGTGAGTGTAGCGCCGCCGCGGCTTACGGGCAGCGGCAGCGCGCCACAGATGAACGCATATGGAGCGGCAGGCCGCGCCGCAAGGCGCAGAGATAGGCGCGCTGCGCGCCGGGCCCGCCCGTGGCTTCCGTCGCACGCGTATCGCGCGCGAGACGCGTCCCCGCCCTACGTCTGAGGGGAGGAGTCCGGACCGGACTCTGGCGGGAGCGCTCAGCAGCCGGGTTGGCCGGGGTTGCCGCAGCAGCGCTGCCGTGTCCGGAGCTTCGTCCAGTTGTTGCGCGCCGTCAGGCGGAGCTTGGTCAGGAATGGGGCGTCATGGCTGCGCCAGTTGCCGAGCACGCCCCGGACGCTCGGGCGGACGCGTGGTCCTTGCCTGCTCATCGGCTTGCTCCCGGGGGCAGGCACGCGGGCCTGCCCCCACGGGCTACTACTTGCACTTCCGTCCTTGGCGTTTGCCGCGCCTCGGCGGTGAGTTACAGCTCAGCGCGAGGCGGCCTGCAGCCTCCGCTTGGTGTACTCCACCAAGCCGCCAGCATCGAGCAGCTCGAGCATAAACGGTTCGTACGGCTTGGCGGTGAAGCTTCGCTCCTTGGTCATGTTCGTCACCGTGCCGGCGGAGAGATCGACCTGGAGCGTGTCGCCCTCGTCCGTCGCCTCCACCGCCTCCGGGCACTCGACTACCGGCAGGCCGAGGTTGATCGAGTTGCGGAAGAAGATGCGCGCGAACGACTTGGCGACGATGCAGGAGACGCCCGCCGCCTTGATCGAGATGGGCGCGTGCTCGCGCGAAGAGCCGCAGCCGAAGTTGACGTCGGCCACGACAATGTCGCCCGCCTGCACCCGGCCGGCGAAAGTCGCGTCGGCATCCTCCATGACGTGGGCGGCCAGCTCCTGCGGGTCGCTCATGTTCAGGTAGCGTGCGGGGATGATCTGGTCGGTGTCCACGTGCGCGCCGAACTTGTGCGCGGTGCCGCGAAATGCCATGTGCTCGTCCCTGCCCTTCTGTTCAGCGTGTGGCCGCCACGCTGGCGACCTCGTCGGGGTGCGCCAGCCGGCCCAGCAGAGCAGAGGCCGCGGCGACCGGCGGATTCACCAGGTAGCTTTCAGCCTTGGGATGTCCCATCCGGCCGGGGAAGTTGCGGTTGCTGGTGGAGACGCAGCGCTCGCCTTCGGCCAGCACCCCCATGTAGCCGCCGAGACAGGGGCCACAGGTGCTGGTGCTGACCGCGCAGCCCGCCTCGGTGAACACCTCGATCAGCCCCTCGCGCAGCGCCTGCAGGTAGATGTCCTGCGTCGCCGGGATGACGATGCAGCGCACCCACTGCGCCACCCGGCGGCCGCGCATGATCTCGGCCGCCTCGCGCAGGTCCTCGATGCGCGCGTTGGTGCACGAGCCGATGAACACCTGGTCGATCGGCAGCTCCGGGCCGCCGAGCAGCTCCTTCAGCGGCCTCGTGTTGCCCGGGCTGTAGGGCATCGCCACCGTGATGTCGATCGCGGACGCGTCGAGCTCGATCGTTTGCCAGTAGCGCGCGTCGGGGTCGGGCTCGTACGCGGTCCACCGCCGCCTCGCGCGAGGCCGCACGTACTCGAGGGTGGTCTGGTCGACGCGCATCAGGCCGGTCTTGCCGCCGGCCTCCGCCACCATGTTGGTGATGGTGAAGCGGGCGTCGATCGACATCTCGGCGAGCGCCTCGCCTTCGAACTGCATGGCGCAGTAGGTGGCGCCGTCGGTGCCGATCTGGCCGATGGTGTGCAGGATCAGGTCTTTGGAGCGTACCCACCTGCCCATCTTGCCGTGGTAGATGACGCGCAGCGTCTCCGGCACCTTCATCCAGATCTCGCCCGTGGCCATGGCGACGGCGATGTCCGTGCTGCCCATGCCGGTGGCGAAGGCGCCGAGCGCGCCCGACGTGCAGGTGTGCGAGTCCGCGCCGACGTAGACGTCACCCGGCACCACGTGGCCGCGGTACGGCAGCAGGATGTGCTCGATCCCCGCCTGGCCCTGCTCGTAGTAGACGCAGCCCTGCTCCCGGGCGAACTCGCGCATCACCTTCATCTGCTCGGCCGAGCGGATGTCCTTGTTCGGCGCGAAGTGGGACGGGACCAGGCACACCCGCTCCGGGTCGAACACGCGGCTCACACCGAGCCTGCGGAAGTTCTGGATCGCGATCGGCGCCGTAACGTCGTTCGCCATCACCAGGTCGACCTTCACGTTGATCAGCTCGCCGGGCTCGACCCCGGCGCGCCCGCTGTGGGCGGCCAGGATCTTCTCGGCCATCGTCATGCCCATCGTCCTGCTCCCGAGCGTGTGTTCTCGGCCCCGCGGACGCCGCCGGCGCACCGGCGGATCGTGAGGCTCCACTTGCCTGTGCCCCGTGGCCTCACGGGGTCGTCTCGCGTAGTACCGTGGCCGGTCGGGTTCCGCCGTTGCTTCTCGACTGCGCCAGGATCAGCCGGTTGAGGGCGTCCATGTAGGCGCGGGCGCTGGCCACCACGATGTCCGTGTCGGCGCTTCTGCCGGTGAACGTCCGCCCGTCCCGCTCGATCCGGATCGTGACCTCCCCCTGCGCATCGATCCCCTCGGTGACGGACTTGACGCTGAACTCGGTGAGCCGGTTCTCGACGTTGACGACGCGGTTGATCGCCCGGTAAACGGCATCGACCGGTCCATCGCCGAGGGCCGCGTCCGCGACGACCTGCCCGCCGGGCGTGACCAGCTTCACGGTGGCGGTAGGCTGACCCTCCGTGCCGCACGTAACCTGCACCATCTCGAGCCGGTACGCGCTCTCGTTGCTGCGCATCTTGTCTGCCACGATCGCCTCGAGGTCGCGGTCGTCGATGTCGCGCTTGCGGTCGGCGAGCTGCTTGAAGGCCAGGAAGGCGCGATTCAGCTCCTCTTGGGTGAGCTCGTAACCCATCTCCTCGAGCCGCTTGCGGAAGGCGTGTCGCCCGCTGAGCTTGCCGAGCACGAGCTGCGTGCCGTCGGGGATCCCGATCTCTTTCGGGTCCATGATCTCGTAGGTCTGGCGAAGCTTCAGGATGCCGTCCTGGTGGATGCCCGACTGGTGGCGGAACGCGTTTCGGCCGACGATTGCCTTGTTCGGCTGCATCGTGAAGCCGCTCAGGCGCTCTACCAGCTTGCTCGTCCGGTAGATCTGCGTGCTGTCGATGCCGATCTCGACGTCGAGATGGTCGCGCCGCGTCTTGAGCGCCATCACCACCTCTTCCATCGAGGCGTTGCCGGCGCGCTCGCCGATTCCGTTCACGCAGACCTCGACCTGCCGGGCGCCCACCCGCACCGCGGCGAGCGAGTTCGCCGTCGCCAGGCCCAGGTCGTTGTGGCAGTGGACGGAAACCCGCGCCTTGTCGATGTTCGGCACGTTTTCGAAGACGCCACGGATGAACTCGGCGAACTCATCCGGGATCGCGTAGCCGACGGTGTCCGGGATGTTCACCGTCGTGGCGCCCGCGTCGATCACCGCCTCGAGCATCCGGTAGAGGTACTCGGGCTGGGTCCGCGTCGCGTCCTGCGGGCTGAACTCGACGTCCGGGACATAGCCACGCGCTCGCTTGACCATGGCAACCGCCTGGTCGAGCACCTGCTCGCGGTCTTTCTGCAGCATATGCATGATGTGGATGTCGCTTGACGAGACGAAAACGTGGATGCGTGGCGCCTCGGCGTGCTCGATCGCGCGCCACGCCAGGTCGACGTCCTGCTCGACCGTGCGCGCGAGCGACGCGATCCTGCTGCCGCGCACCTCGCGTGCGATGGCGGCGACGCAGTCGAAATCGCCGGGTGAGGAGGCAGCGAAGCCGGCCTCGATGATATCGACGCCGAGCCGCTCGAGCTGGCGAGCGATCTCGATCTTGTCCTCCTGCGCGTAGGCGATGCCTGCTGCCTGTTCGCCGTCGCGCAGCGTGGTATCGAAGATGTAAACGCGTTCTGCCATGGTGTCGACTCCTCCGACGGATCGTTGCTGGTGCGTCGTCCTGGGCGGCCCTCCCCCCATCTGCTCGACGGCAGCGGGCGAGGGCCGTTAAAGGGCGAGCGCCTGCAATGACCGACGGAGGCGTCGTACGGCGGGTTGGATCGTCATACCGTGGTCTGCTCCTTCCCCTTGCGCAGCCAGCTCATCATGTCGCGCAGCTCGGCGCCGACCGTCTCGATCGGGTGCTGGGCGTTCTGACGGCGCAGCGCCAGGAAGCTGGGACGGCCGGCCTGGTTCTCCAGGATCCACTCGCGGGCGAAGGCCCCCGCCTGGATTTCGCGCAGCACGCCGCGCATCTTCTCGCGCACGTGCTCGTCGAGCACTCGCGGGCCGCGCGTGTAGTCGCCGTACTCGGCCGTGTCGCTGATCGAATAGCGCATCTGCGCCATGCCGCCCTCGTACATCAGGTCGACGATCAGCTTCAGCTCGTGCATGCACTCGAAGTAGGCGATTTCGGGCTGGTAGCCGGCCTCGATCAGTGTCTCGAACCCGAGCTTCACGAGCTGGGTCACGCCGCCGCAGAGCACGCTCTGCTCGCCGAAGAGGTCCGTCTCGGTCTCCTCGCGGAAGGTGGTCTCGATCACGCCGGCGCGGGTGGCGCCGATTCCCTTGGCGTAGGCCATCGCCACCTGGCGCGCCATCTCGCTGGCGTCCTGGTGGATGGCGAGCAGGGCCGGGACGCCCCCCCCCTCGACGTAGACGCGGCGGACCAGGTGACCGGGGCCCTTGGGGGCGATCATGGTCACGTCCACGTCGGGCGGCGGCTGGATCTGGGCGAAGTGGATGTTGAAGCCGTGGGCGAACATCAGCATCTTGCCGGCCCGCAGCCCGGACTCGATGTGGTCGTAGTAGAGTTGGCGCTGCACCTGGTCCGGCGCGAGCACCATGATGATCTCCGCCTCCTGCGCGGCCTGGTCGACCGGCAGGACGCGTAGGCCCTGCGCCTCGGCCTGTGACCATGAGCGAGAGCCGGGATAGAGGCCGACCACGACCTTGCAGCCGGAGTCGCGCAGGTTGAGCGCGTGTGCATGTCCCTGGCTGCCGAAGCCGATGACCGCGATCGTGCGGTCCTTGATCAGCCCCAGGTCGGCGTCGTCGTCGTAGTACATCCGTGCCATGCCGGCGTTGTACCCTCCTTGTGCTCAGTCGCTGACGTACGGCAGCCGGCGCTCCGGCCGCCGCCCGACGCGCATGTGGTGGAGGTGGATATCGGGCGGCTCCGCCTCGACGCTGGTGCTCGTCAGCCCGCGCGCCATCGCAACTCGCCCCGTGCGGGCGACCTCGCGGACGCCGTACGGTTTCAGCAGCGCGAGCAGCGCCTCCAGCTTCTCCTCGTCGCCGACCGCCTGGATGACGAGCGTTGATTCGCCGACGTCGACGATATCGGCGCGGAACAGCTCGCAGATCTGCACGACCTCCGCCCGGTTGAGGTTGTTGCAGCGAACCTTCACGAGCATCAGCTCCCGCGCCACCATCCGGTCGTGCGTGAGGTCGGAGACCTTCACCACGTCGATCAGCTTGTAGAGCTGCTTCTCGACCTGCTCGACCTGCGTCGTGGCGCCGTCCACCACGATGGTCATGCGCGAGATGCCGTCGACCTCGGTCGGGCCGACCGCTAACGAGTGGATGTTGAACCCGCGCCGGCGGAAGAGACTGGCGACCCGGTTCAGGACGCCCGGCCGGTCCTCCACCAGCGCCACCAGCGTGTGCTTCGGCGTCACGCGCGCACCTCCTGCGGCCGTGGTTCCTCCATCGTCTCGGCGAGCGACGCGCCAGCGGGAACCATGGGCCAGACGTTGTCCTCGGGTTCCACCACGAACTCGACCAGCACGGGCCCCGGCGTCGCCTGCGCCCACTCGATCGCCTTGCGGGCCTCGGCCTGGGCGGTGGCGCGCCTGGCCGGGATGCCATAGGCTTCGGCGAGCTTCACGAAGTCCGGCTGGCACAGCTCGCGGGCCGTGTCCACCGAGACGTAGTTGTGCTGGTAGAAGAGCTCCTGCCACTGCCGGACCATGCCCAGATAGCCGTTGTTCATGACCGCGAACTTGACGTTCACGTCCTGATCCACCGCCGTGGCCAGCTCCTGCACCGTCATCTGGAAGCCACCGTCGCCGCACACCGACCAGACGACCTCGCCCGGCCGGGCCATCGCCGCGCCGATCGCGGCGGGCACCTCGTAGCCCATGGTCCCGAGACCACCGCTGCTGATCAGCGCGCGCGGCCTGTGGAACGGGTAGTGCTGACCGACCCACATCTGGTGCTGACCCACGCCCGTCACAACCACGGCTTCGCCCTGCGTGACCTCCCAGATCTGACGCACCGCGTACTGCACCGACAGCCCCGCCGTCTCCGGAACGGTGAAGGAGGGGTGCTCCGTCCGCACCTTGTCGATCCAGTGCAGCCACTCCACGTGGCTGTTCGGTTTCGCCTCTTCGATCAAGCCGGCGAGGACGACCTTGACGTCGCCCACGATCGGCACCGTGACCGGCAGGTTCTTGCCGATCTCCGCCGGGTCGATGTCGATGTGGACGATCTTGCAACCCGGGTTGAAGTCTGAGTAACGGCCCATCGCGCGGTCGTCGAATCGCATGCCGATCGCGATGATGAGGTCCGCGTGGTTGGCGGCCTGATTGGCGTGATAGGCCCCGTGCATGCCCATCCAGCCATACGAGAGGACGTGGTCGGCCGGGAAGGAGCCGATTCCCAGGAACGTGGTGAGCACCGGGATGCCGGCCTTCTCGGCGAAGTCCCGCAGCGCGTCGTGCCCGCCGCTGGCGATGACGCCGTGGCCTGCCAGGATGAGGGGGCGTCTCGCCTCGTCGATGAGCTTGGCGGCCTTCCTCATCTGGCCGACATGGCCGTGGTAGGTGGGCTTGTAGCCACGGACGCTCACCTCCTCCGGCCACTGAAAGCTCGTCTCGTCGATGAAGACGTCCTTGGGGATATCCACGAGCACCGGTCCACGCCGGCCGGTGGTGGCGATATAGATCGCCTCGCGGACGGTGTAGGCCAGGTCATCGACGTCCATCACCAGGTAGTTGTGCTTGGTGATCGGCATCGTGATGCCGGTGATGTCCGCTTCCTGGAAACCGTCCTTGCCCAACAGGTTGCGGGCGACGTTGCCGGTGACGGCCAGCAACGGCACGCTGTCCATCCACGCGGTGGCGATGCCGGTGACCAGGTTCGTGGCGCCCGGCCCGGAGGTCGCCAGGCAGACGCCCAGCCGCCCCGAGGCCCGCGCGTAGCCGTCGGCTGCGTGTGCGGCGCCCTGCTCGTGGCGGACGAGCACGTGCTTGAGCTGTGGATACTCGGGAAAGCGGTGGTACAGCGGCAGCACGACCCCGCCCGGGTAGCCGTAGATGACCTCGACGCCCTCGCGCGCCAGGCACTCGAGCAGGATCTGCGCCCCGTTCATTCGCTTCGCTGTCATGTGTGCTGAGTCCCTTTCGTCTGACTTCGGGTCGTCGCCGGCGGATGGGGGACGGTCTCTACCGCCCCGCGGGCGACAACCCGCGGCCAGCCTCTCCCGTACGAAATGCGTCGAGGTAGCACAAGCGCGACCGGCGCAGCGGTGGACTTGCGCGCGCCATCGCGCCGGCCGCCGATGCCCGCGAGTCCGTCGTTCAATCTGCCCTTCACCTGTCCCCTCTCGCCCTTACGCTGGATATCCAGCAACAGAGCGGGGCGCTTCCCCTGCGCCCCGCCGTCCGTCGAACCGTTCGTTGGCAGCAGGGCGCCTATCCCGACTCCCGAAGGAGCAGGCCCACTACGATCAGCTCTACGAGGACCGCCGCGCCGCCGCTCATGTTTCGCCAAACAACACGGCCCGTCCCCGAAGGGACGGGCCGGAATGCCCGCGGTACCACCCTTGTTCCCGCCGGACCTGCCGGCGGGCACTCTGCGCTGTAACGGGCGTACCCGCGCCGCCCTGGCGATCCGCTCAGGCGACGAGCTCCCGGGCGAGTTCGGGGTCGGGCTTCGCCGCTGGCTTGCACCGCCGCCAGCTCGCTGGGGCCGGCCGACCCGTACTGCTCCCGTTCACGGCTGTACAGTTTGGAGGGTAGTCGCGAGCGCTTTCCGCTGTCAAGCGCGTGGGGGCTGGTTTCTTGCCCTCGGCAGGACGGCGGCTCTGGCGTCCGGTCCGCCTCCGATTTCAAGTCTCAAGTCTCAGATCCCGGATCCGTCCGACACTCTTGCCGGCCGCGGGCGGGCCGCTGCGGAGCGCTGGGAGCCGGACGTCACGACAGCCGCATCCCGGACACCACGCATGAGGTGGGCACGTCGTAGCTGCCCGCCACGTAGAACGAGCGTGTGCCGAAAACGCCCGCGGCCTGCCGGTATGCCGGACAGCCCGCGCCGCCCTCGGTCCTGCCGCCATGGACGCCGTAGATCGTGCGATACGCGTACATGCGTGGCACCTGGACGAACCGGCCGCTGGTCAGGTCCAGGTACTCCAGGCGGGGGAACGCACTCTTGATCTTCAGGCCGCGCGCGGCCAGATCCGAGAGCGAATGCTCACCCGCGTTGCTCACCTCGGCGTCCACATAGCCCACGTTCAGACCCCGCGGTGCCGGGTCGTCGACCTGCATGAGGGTGACGCCGTTGGCCTGCAGGAAGACGCTGCCGGCAAAGGCCACGATCTCGAACGTGTACGTGTGGTCGATCTCCATGTTGAGCGTCGCCAGCGACGCATAGCAGCCGACGCCGCCGCGGCCACTGGAGTAGCTCGTCCCGTCCAGGCACCGTACCGCGCGTGGACTGTAGGTGTAGGCGAACGCGTCCGTTTTGCGGGCATCGACCTTGTAGCCGATCTGCACGAAGCCTTCAGGGGCCGGTCGGCCTGCTACATCGGTCCCGACCCAGTTGGCGATGTAGGTGGTCGTGTCGGTCGGGACCGCGTTGTCTGGAGCCAGGTAGATCGCCGCGCGCACGGCGACCACCGTGTCTGGGAGATCGGTGCCCGCCCACAGGTGGAGATACCAGCGAACTCCGGGCTCGTATCGGTACGGCTGCGTGCCCGCGGCGTTGGCCACTCCTCCCCTCCAGCCGTGCCCGCCCGCGGGCAGGGCGAGGGTGGATTGGCCCGCCAGCAGTGAGACCATGGCGAGCACCACCGGGATCGTCAGCTTGAGCCACGAACGTAGCGCCATCGGATACTCCTCAATCCGCGTTCAGCGCCAGACCACCGACCTGCCTTCGGACGAGCCGCCGCGCGATAACAAGCGCCCGCCGCGCGGCACACGGGAGTGCCGTGCTCGAATTCGTCTCGAGTCGGACGGGCGCGTGGACGGACTCGGGAGAAAGGCGGCAGACGCCACTAGTGGGCGTCGGGGCCGCGGCGCGCGCTGCCACGCGCGTCACGGCGGGTGGTCGGGCGAACTCCTTTCCCGGGGCGGATGCAGTCGGCGGTGGCCGGCGTGCACGTACCCCGCCTCGGGTTGGTGGCGGCGCGGTCAGCCACCAACTCGTTGATCACTGGCTGGCCGCTCACGGGGCGTGCCCCTCGCTGAGAACGGCGTCTGCTGCCCCGAGCGGCCGCGCGATTCGAGCGTGACGTAGCAATACCGACCGGTCAATACGACTCTCGCAGTAGATCTTGGTCGGTCGGTATGCGTATCAGGTCAGTGCCGCCAGGCCGTGGCCCCACTCGACGCCGGAACCTGTAGGGCGCGATATGCGTTACAGGAGGTACAAGAGGCGCACGGGCGCCGTGGAGGTGGGCGCGATGTCGAGGAGAAAGCGGGCCGCGATCGTATTCGCGCTGTTGGCGGTGATGGCGATGGCCGCGGCGTGCAGCAGAGGTGGTGCGAAGCAGACAGCACCACGTGGCGGCGGGGTCTCTCCGGGAGACGGCGGGCTCGCCGTGCGGACGACTGATGAGCAGGCCGCCGCTCCGGCCGCGGTCGCCACGTCGGCGAAGTCGGCCCAAGGAGCGACCGTCTCCGGCAGCTCGGCCTCGGACCAGCTCCTGGGACGGAAGGTGATCCTCAACGCCTCACTCGATCTGCAGGTGGGCGACGTGCAGCGCGCCTTCGCGGACGTCGAGCGCGCGGCGGCGAGCGCGGGAGGGTTCGTCGAGAGCTCGAAGCTCACCGGTCGGGGCGACGGCGGCAGCGAGCGTCCGCAGGCGACGCTGCGGCTACGGGTGCCCGCGACGGCGCTCGGGCAGGTGCTGGCGGACCTGCGGGGCCTGCCGGGGGCGAAGGTGATGCAGGAGAGCTCGGGGTCGCGCGAGGTGACGGGTGAATACACCGACCTGCAGAGCCGACTGCGCAACCTGCAGGCGACCGAGCAGGGCTACCTGCGTCTGCTGGAGCAGGCGAAGAGCATCCAGGACATCCTGACGGTGAGTGATCGGCTGAACCAGGTGCGGGGCGAGATCGAGCAGACGCAGGGGCGGATCAAGCTGCTGGACAACTTGTCAGACCTGGCGACGCTTGACGTAACGTTGTCAACGGCCGTCGCGGTCACCCCGGCGGGCGGCGGGCTGCCGGGTCTCGGCGCCGTGCTGGCGCGCGCGTGGTCCGCCTCGCTGCTCGTGGTGCGCTACCTGGGCTACGCGGCAGTCGTGGTCGGCGTGGTGCTGGTCTGGCTGGCCGCGCCGGCGCTGGTGGCCGCGCTGGTGATGTGGCGCGTGCGGCGGCGGAGGGCTGCTCGCGCGGCCTGAGGGCAGGAGGGGCTGGCGGCGCCCTCCTGCCGACCCGCCGCCCAACCGAGAATCCCCGGGGGACCTCCCACGAGGAGCAGCCGTGTGACGCCGGAGCTGGTCACGGCCCGCCGCGTCGGCTCGCGGCAGCTCACCACGGTGGCGGTGAGCCTGGCGGGACTCGGCGCGGCCGGGCTCCTTGCAGGGCTCGCGCTGCCCGGTGTCCCGGCTCGCTGGCTGGCGTTCGGCGTCTGGGGTGCCGCGGCTGTCGTCGGCGTGGTCCGCGGTCTGCGCGGCCATGCCACGGCAACGGTCACGCTGGTCTCCAGCGGCTTTGGCGCTGCCAGCTTCGCGTGGGCGAGCGAGTTCGCGTCGGCGCGGCTTGGCCTGGCCGACCTGCTCTGGATGGTTGGCGCGCTGGGAATCGCCCTGGGCGCGCTATCCGACACGCGCCGCCACGAGCTGCGCCCCTCGGCCGTGCGATTCCTCGACTGGACGGTGATCGTCGTGGCCGTCGCGGCGGCGGTGGCCGCCCTGGCGTTCGCGCCGGCTTGGGGCGGCGGCGGGCAGCGGCAACGTGCGCTGCTGGTCGTGGTGCTCACGGGCGAGCTGCTGGCATTTGCCGTGGCAACGTACCGGTCCGTCGCGGCGGCGCCACGCTGGTCGCGGCAGTGGACGGCGATGTGGATCGCTGGCTGGGCGGTCTGCGCGCAGTCGGCGCGCATCAGCCCGGCGACGGCAGGCCGCGCCATATGGCCGCTGGCCGCGCTTGCGGCGGCGATCGGCGCGCTGGTCGTCACCTCTGGGCTACGGTTTGGCCGCGGGCGTAACGCCATCGCCGGCGTGGGCGACGTCGTCCGTTTCCTGAGCTTGCACGGCGCCGCCTTTGCCGTTCTCGCCTTCCTCGCCTTCGACTCGCGCCTCGACACGGCCGGACGGATGGTGCTGGCGTTCGCCGGCGCGTTGTTGCTGGTGGTGCTGGCGTTGCGCATGCTCCTCACCGCGCGCGAGACGTACCGCCTGGCTGCCCTCGTCCGCGAGCGCGACATCGCGCGGGGGCTGCTGTACGAGCGGGTGGTGCGCGCTCAAGAGGACGAACGGCACCGCATGGCGGCCGACCTGCACGACGGTCCGGTGCAGGCCTTGGCGCGCGTTGGGCTCGAGGCGGCCCGGTCGAGCCGTCTGCTGGAGCTGGGCCGGCAGAACGAGGCGACCGCGGCGATAGAGACGGTCG
This sequence comes from Chloroflexota bacterium, assembly GCA_021787985.1. Taxonomy (GTDB): domain Bacteria; phylum Chloroflexota; class Dehalococcoidia; order DSGV01; family DSGV01; genus JAJYLG01. Next base: position 2,693 of record JAJYLG010000028.1, on the reverse strand, counting down.
AGCTCGGCGTCACGCAGACGGTCACGGACCTGCGGGCGATGATGCAGCGACTGCGCCCGCCAGCGCTGGACGAACGAGGGCTGGCCGCGGCGCTGGAGGACCAGGCCTCCGCCTTGCGGGCGTCGAGCGGGCCCGACGTGCGCGTCGATGCCTGCGTCGAGGGGCGGCTGCCGAGCCCGCTGGAGGTGACACTGTACCGCATCGCACAGGAGGCGCTGACCAACGTGCAGAAGCACGCGGGGGCGCAGGCGGTCCGCATCTCCCTCTCGGTGGAAGGCGGCTGGGCGCACCTGATGGTCACGGACGACGGGGTCGGTATGCCGACGGTCGACCCGGCCCGACTGCTGGCAGCCGGCCACTACGGGGTGGCAGGCATCATCGAGCGCGCCCGGCTGCTGGGGGGGAACGCTCGCTGGGAGAGTGTGGAAGGCGCCGGCACCACCTTGTTCGTGGAGCTGCCGCTGAGCGTGGACGGAGGGTGAGCCCATGGGACGCTTTCGCTTGCTGGTGGTCGACGACAATCACGCGCTGCGCCGCTCGCTGATCGACCTGCTCACCGTGGAGGAGGACTTCGACGTGGTCGGTGAGGCGGCCGACGGCGAGGAGGCGGTCGAGCTGGCGCGCCAGCTCAAGCCGGACGTGGTGCTGATGGACGTCAAGATGCCACGGATGGACGGCATCGCGGCAACCGCGCAGATCCTGCGCGAGCGGCCCGACGTCCAGGTGCTGGCCCACACCGCCTACAGCGACTTGAGCCTCGTCTCCGACATGGTCCGCTCCGGCGCGCGTAGCTACGTGCTCAAGGGCGGCCCGGCACGGCAGCTCGTGCAGTGCATCCGCGGCGTCCTGGCGGGCGAGTCGTACGTGCCAGCCGAGGTCGCGCGTGCCGTCCTGGACGACGTGCGCACCCTGCACCTCGAGCGCGAGCGCCAGGCCGACGAGCTGGCGCGCGTCATGGAGCAGATGCACACGCTCGAACGCACCGACGGGCTGACGGGTCTCGCCAACTACTACCGCGTCCGTGAGGCGGCCGCCGGCGCGGCGCCCGGCACGGAGCTGGGTCTGCTGGTCGCGGATCTCGATGGCTTCACCGCGCTCCAGGCGGTGCACGGCCGTAGCGCGGGCGACTCGCTGCTCGTGGCGGTCGCGGACAAGCTGCGCGAGGCGACTCCCGTCGCGTCGCTCGTGGCGCGCACCGGCCCGGACGAGTTCTCAGTTGTCTGGACCTCGACCGCCGAGGACCCCGCCGTCGCCGAGACCTGTTGGAAGGGGATCGACAAGCTCGCGCGGAGCGAGGGCGCCATGGGTGTCTCGGCGGGCTGGTGGGCGGGCGCGCCGGCTGACATCGGCGCCGACCGCTGGTGGCTGCGCGCGCTCGAGGCGCTCTGGCAGGCGCGCGCGTCGGGGGGCGGGGTGCTGCGCCGCGCGGAAAGCAACAAGCGGGTGCATGTTGTCGGCAGTCTGGCCGAGCGCGAGCGCGCGGCCACGGTGCTACTGCGTGCGCTGCAGGCGAAGGACCTGGCGGCCTACCTCCACGCGCAGCGGGTGGCGACGGTCGCTGTCGTCCTGGGACAGGCGCTGGGCTGCAGCCCGTGGGAGCTACAAGTGTTCCGTGAGGGCGCGCTGCTGCACGACATCGGCATGGCGCTCATGCCGGACACCCTCGTCCAAGCGCCTCGGCCGCACTCGCCCGACATGGCACGTCGGCTCGGCGGTCACGTGCTCGCCGGCGAGGCGCTGGTGCACGGCGTTTTCCCCGCCGACGTCGTGGCCGCCGTGCGCTACCACCACGAGCGTTGGGACGGCGGCGGCTACCCGGACCGCGTGGCCGGCGCCGGCATCCCCTTCGCGGCCCGCGTGGTGGCCGTCGCCGAGGCATGGGCCGGCAAGGCCGTGGCGCCCGGCGCCGAACAGCCGGTTCCCGCGGCAGCGATCGTCGACGAGCTGCGCGCCCAGTCCGGCAAAGCGTACGACCCGCGCCTGGTCGCGACCGTGGTGGGGCTCGCCCGCGCGGGGCGGATGCCGCGCTTCGACCAGTCCCTGCCCAACGACTGACGGCTGGTAGACTCGAAGGCAGCACGACCTTCGAGAGGTGGCCGCTGTGCAGTCCCATGTGCGCCTTCGCGGGCGGACCGAGCCGGTGCGCGTGCCCAAGGTTATCGGCCTCGCCGCCAATTACGGCGACCGGCAGCGGCCCGAGCCGATCGTCTTCTTGAAGCTGCCGACGTCGATCGTCTGGGAGGGCGAGGCCATCCGTCCGCCGTCCGCCTTCCCCGAGCTGACACACGAGGTCGAGATCGTGGTGCTGCTGGGTGAGGGTGGCCGCCACATCGCCGAGCAGGACGCGATGCGGTGCGTCGCCGGGTACGCCGTCGGGCTGGACATGAACTTGGCGCTGCTCAAGGACCTGCGCGAGGGCGGATGGCCCTGGACGCTTGCCAAGGCCTGGGACACCAGCGCGGCGGTCTCCGAGTTCGTCCCGGCCTCACAGGTGGCAGACCCGCACGCCATCCGGTTCGGCCTGCGGGTCAACGGCCAGGTGCGCCAGGAGGCTTCGACCGCCGAGATGATCTGGCGGATCCCGCAGCAGATCGCCTTCCTGTCGCGGATCTTCACGCTCGACGAGGGCGACATCATCTACACGGGGACGCCCGCGGGCGTGGATGCGGCTCGGCCCGGCGACCGGCTCGATG
>JAJYLG010000108.1 GCA_021787985.1 Chloroflexota bacterium | reverse complement strand
ACTGCTCGACGGCCGCGAGCGGCTCGCGGGCCTGGAGGTCGACACCGACCTGCGCTGGGAACTGCTGATCGCCCTCGCAGCCGGGGGACGGGCCGGCGGCGTGGAGATCGACCGGGAGCTCGCACGGGATGCCACGGCGGCTGGGGAGCGTGCGGCGGCCTCCGCACGGGCCGCCCGGCCGACCGCCGAGGCCAAGCAGGCGGCCTGGGCGTCGGTGGTCGAGTCCGACGATCTGTCCAGCGCGATCCAGGTGTCGGTCATCGCGGGGTTCGGCCGCGTGCACGAGCGCTCGCTGCTCGAGCCGTTCGTGGAGCCGTACTTCTCGGCGCTGGGCGCCATCTGGGCCACTCGCACCGCCAGCACCGCGAGGCGCGTCGCGGTCGGGCTCTACCCGACCCTTCTCGCCCGCCCGAGTCTCGTGGAGCGCACCGACCGCTTCCTCGCCTCCCTGGGCCCCGATCGCGCGGGCCTGCGTCGCCTCACGCTGGAGAATCGCGACGGCGTCCTCCGGGCGATCCGGGCGCAGGAGCGCGACCGGCGGCGCTGACGGCGACTCGGCCGGCCGAGTCTCGGCCCGCCGGGTTCAGCCCAGCAGCGCCAGCGCCATGATCGGCGGCACCATTGCCAGCGCGGCCAGGCCACCGGCCGCCTCGAACCGGGCAGCATCCGGGGCGGGCAGGCGCGCAAGCATTCGTTGCGCTTGCTTATGTTCCATAGTGGATTGGAATAGTGGTACACTGCCTTCCAGCGATAGCACGGAGCTACAGCAGGACGCGGGCGCGACCGCCCGCACCAAAGGAGACCAACATGGCTCACATCGAGTACCGCATCGAGACCATCTCGACCAACGGGCACGGATCCCCGGAGCAGCAGCTCGTCAAGCGCCTCAACCAGCTCGGCAGCGAAGGCTGGCGCGTCAGCAGCATGCAGGTCGAGGCGCGCTCTTCGTATGGGCTGGCGTCGACGGAGGTGCTGCTCGAGCGTGACACGGCCGACGGCGAGGACTTCCGCCGGATGGTCGCCCCCGGCGCGTAGCCGGCGATCCAGGGGGTCGGGCAGCCGGCGGCGCGGTCTGTGCCGTCGCGCTGCCGCCGGACTGGACCGGATCGCCGTGTCGTCTCGCGCACCCCTCCCGGAGAGGCCAGCGCCAATGCTCGAGGAAGGTGGCGGAAGGCGTCACCGATGAGGAAGCCCGCGGTACCCACGGGGCGCCCGGGACCCCATCGGCATGGCGGGCAGGAACAGGCTGCGGCGTCGGGTGCTCGCCGTGCCGCGGGCTGGTATCAATGGCTGGCCGCATGACCGCGTTTCATGCGCCGCGCCCGCCCGTGTCCCCACGGGCGACCGGCAGCCCCGCCAGGCGCCATTCCGGGAAGCCGTCCGCGAGGCGGCGAGCGCGGCGCCCCTGGCGACGCAGGGTGGCGACCCCCTGCGGGCCCAGCGCACAGAAGGGTCCGCGGCAGTAGGCCACCACCTCGCGCCCGGGCGGCAGCTCGGCCAGTCGCGCCTCCAATTCCTCGAGCGGCACCGAGATGGCGCCCGCGATGTGCCCGGCGGCGTACTCGGTGGCGGGTCGCACGTCCACCACCACGACGTCGCCCGCCTCCACGCGGCGGAGCAGCTCGTCGCGGCTCAGCGGCTCGAGTGCGTCGGGTTCCCCCAGGTAGGCGCGCGCAGCGCGCTCGGTCTCGGCGAGTCGCGTGTTCGCCAGCTCGCGGAGCGAGGCCAGCAGCCGGTAGACGTCGTCCCCGGCAAGGCCGTAGAAGATGCGCGTGCCCTCGCGGCGGGTGGAGACCAGGCCCGCGCGGCGCAACACCTGCAGGTGGGCCGAGGCCAGGGTAACGCCGATCTCGGCCTCGGCGGCGAGCGCCTCCACGCTCCGCTCCCCCTGCGCGAGGAGATCAAGCAGCTCGACCCGCCGTCCGCTGGCGAACGCCCGGCCGACCCGGGCGAACTGCTCGTTGAGGGCGTCCCTGGCCGCCCGGTCGTGGCCGGGAACCCTCGCTGCATGCATGGCTGGCGGATGCTGACTCACGGCTGACCTTCGAGCTCGGCTGATGTTCCGATCTTCCATGGATCGATCGAATACTCCCTATACTACGCTGACCGTGGACCAGGAAACCAGCCTCGAGGTGGAGCCGGCACGCGAGGGTGCCGGCTCCCGCGACGCAGATGCGGCTGCCCTGCAGCGCGCGGCGCCCGGCCGTGTGCCGGCGGCGACGCCCCTGCCCCGTCTGGGGCTGCGCGCAAACCTCGGCCAGTTCATCCTGCTCGTGGCGGTCCAGGTGCTCGTGGGCGGCGTCCTGGGCCAGGAGCGCACGATCCTGCCGCTCATCGCCACGCGCGTCTTTGCGCTGCAGGCGGCCTCGGCCGCCCTTACCTTCATCGTCGCCTTCGGCATCGTCAAGGCGATCACCAACTTTGCCGCCGGAGCGCTGGCCGACCGCGTGGGCCGCAAGCCACTGCTCGTCGCCGGCTGGCTCGCCGGCGTGCCGGTGCCGCTGCTCCTCATCTGGGCGCCGGGCTGGGGCTGGGTCATCGTCGCCAACGTGCTCCTCGCGCTCAACCAGGGACTCGCCTGGACGAACCTGGTGAACGCCATGGTCGACGTCGCGGGGCCGGAGCGACGCGGCCTGGCGGTGGGCCTGAACGAGTGGGCCGGCTACAGCGGCCTGGCGCTGACCGCGCTCGCCACCGGCTTCATCGCGCAGCAGGCGGGCCTGCGCCCCGCCCCCTTCTTCCTCGGCGTGGCCTACGTCGGACTCGGCCTGGCGCTCTCCGCCTTCGCGGTGCGGGAGACCCACGGCCATGCCCGCCACGAGGGGCAGGAGCGGACGGCCGCGACCGGCGAGTCGGGGCACGCCCTGCCGCTGCGGCAGGTCGTCGTGCTGGCCACCCTGCGGGACCGCACGCTGTCGGCCTGCAGCGGGGCCGGCCTGGTGACGAACCTCAAGGACGGCATGGCCTGGGGCCTGCTGCCCCTGTACTACGCGGCGGCGGGGCTGCCGGTCGCCCAGATCGGGATCCTGGCGGCGGTCTATCCGGCGGTGTGGGGGCTGGGACAGCTCGCCACGGGGCCCCTCTCGGACCACCTGGGCCGCAAGCCGCTGATCGTGGGGGGCATGCTCGTGCAGGGGGTCGCCATCGCGGGGATCGCCGCCAGCCACGGCTTCGCGCCCTGGCTGTCCCTGGCGGCGCTGCTCGGGGTCGGCACCGCGATGGTGTATCCCACGCTCATCGCGGCCGTGGGCGACGTGGCGCATCCCGCCTGGCGCGCCTCGGCGCTGGGGGTGTACCGGTTCTGGCGCGACCTGGGCTTCGCCGCCGGCGCGCTCCTTGCCGGCGCGATCGCCGACATCGCGGGCTTCGAGACCGCGATCGCCGCGGTGGCGCTGCTGGCTTTCGCCTCCGCCGCGGTGGTGGCGCTGCGGATGTACGAAACGAGACCGCGCGCGGCGCCCGTCCGGGCGGCCGCATCGTGAGCACCGCCCCGAGCTGGAGACCGCCGCCATGCAGACCTTGATCATCCTCAACGATCCGCCCTACGGCACCGAACGCTCGTACAACGGGCTCCGCCTCGCGCTGGCGCTGGCGAAGCTCGAAGGGAGTGAGCTGCGGCTCTTCCTGATGGCCGACGCGGTGTGGTGTGCGCGGGGCGGCCAGACGACGCCCGCGGGCTACTACAACGTCGAGCGCATGCTCCGCGGCCTGGTCACGAAGGGGATGCCGGTGGGGGCCTGCGGGACGTGCATGGACGCGCGCGGGGTGACCGACGCCGACCTCCCCGCGGGCGTGCACCGCTCCTCGATGGCCGAGCTGGCCGCCTGGACGGCCTGGGCCGAGAAGGTGGTGACGTTCTGATGGCCGGCCGCGCGGTGCTGGTGCTGGGGGGCGGCGTGGGCGGCGTGGTGGCGGCCAACGAACTGCGCCGCCGGCTTCAGCCTCGGCGGAAACGTCCGGGCCGGCCCTCGGGGGGCACAGCGGTCGCCGTCGCCGACCGTGACCGCTGCAGCGCCTCGATCTCCCCGCGGTAACGGCGGCCCGCCGGTGTACGGACGAGCCACTCCAGGAAGTTGGGGTCGTGGTGGGCGAGCTCGCCCAACGACCAGCCCGCGTAGCGGCCGAAGTCCAGGACGCTCCCGGATCGGTAGTCGCGGAGGCCCGCCCTGCGTAGCCCGGTTGACGACCGGTCTGTGGGCCGCGGCGGGGCGGGCATGGCCGCGACCGCGGCATGTCGCCCCCGGTCGTACTCGGCGCGCGCGACGGGGTCGCTGAGGACCGACCAGGCGTTGTTGAGCGCGGCCATCTTCTCGCACGAGCCGCCCGCGAGGTCGGGGTGGTGCTGCCGCGCGAGCGCCCGGTACGCGGCACGGATCTCCGCGCGCGGCGCCCGTGGGTCCACCTGCAAGATCGCATAGGGGTCGAGTCCCTCGGCCATCAGCGCGATGACGCCGGCCGGAGCGGCGGAAGTCGCCCCGAGGTAGTGGTCCGCATCGCAGACCGTGGATTGGCCAGCGTTCCGCCGTCCGCGTCGCGGTTCGCGATGGCCGGGCTTGCGCAGGGGATTCGCGGACGGTGAATTGAGACGACGGGCGGGGTCAGGGTCCCGCCCGTCGTCTGCCGGATGGGGCTCATCGGCCCCGGGAGAAGCAGATCACCGCCGATCCAGACGTTCCAGGAGACGACCGCGGAGACCGGTCACGCCGACCAGGGCCATCGAAGCCGCCCCGAGAGCGCCCAGGAGCAGAAGCAGGCTGTCGTTGCTCTGGCTGCCGTTCCCCCCAGGTACGCCGTTCGTAGGCGGCAGGGAGGGCGGACTGGTCACGCCCTCAACGCCGCCCGTGCTTCCCGGCGTTCCGGTCGCACCCAGGACCGAGGCGCTCGGCGACGGCGAAGCCGTGGCCGAGGCCGTAGGAGTTGCCGTGGGCGTGGAGGTGGGGGTGAATGTCGGTGGCGGGGTCGACGTCACGGTGCGCGTGTTCGTCACCGTCACCGTCGTGCTCGTGTCCTTGACGACCGTGACGCTTGCCGACGGCGAGTACGTCGGGCTGTTCACCCAACTGGCGCTGGTGCCGGCTGCGGGAAGCGCGCCTTCCGAGACCGAGCAGGTCACGCCGGGGTTGAAGGGGCCGAAGACCTGCGACGACAACGAACCACCGTTGGCAGGCACGGTGAGGTTGACGTGCGTCGTTTGCCCATTGCAGGTCACGGTGAAGGTGAACGTGCCACCGGCCCAGCCATTCAGGTTCCCGGTGACCGTCTTGGTGAAGTAGAAGAAACCCTGCTGAGGCGGGGGCGGCGGCATGTAGGTGTTGGTGATCGTGCAGGTGGCCGACTCACCGTTCGTGAGCGTGAGCTGGTCGCCGTCAAGCTTGCCGCCGTCGCACGACCAGCCGCTGGCGGTGTAATCGGCCGCGGGCCCGGACTCCGACAGCGTGTATGCGCCAGCCGAGACGTCGCCGGACACCTGTGGGCCTGGTCCACTGAGCGAGCCGCCGTCACCGGTGGCGGACAAGGTCCAGGCGCTCGGCTCTGCGGTGCCGCTACCGCTGACGCGCTTGATGAGCGTCAGGTGCGCGGGCTCGTCGGTATTCGTGAGCGTGCAGCTCTTGTTGTCTCCGACCGCAAGCGTGACCGAGGCGCTGCCCGTCTCGGAGTCGACGGTGCAGTCGCCCGTGACGTTGCTGAGGATGTAGCCGGAGGCCGAGTTCTCGCTGACCGTGTACGTCCCCGCGTCGAGCGTGTATGCCGTCCCGCCAGACGATCCTGCGTGCGGGCTACCTGAGACATCCCCGCCGTCGTACTTGACGTGCAGCGTGAAGTCGGACGGCCCGAGTGTGCCGCCGTGCTGGTTGTTGACCTGCTTGATCACGGTCAACGTCGCCGGAACGTCGGTATTCGTGATCGTGCACACCCACTGATCGCCCGACTGGATGGTGACCGTGCCTCCCGTGGCGGTCGCCGGGGCGTCTTCCTGCTGTTTGAGGCAGACGATGCTCTCCTGCGCGTAACCGGCGGGCGGTGCGTCCTCCCTGACCACGTAGGTGCCGGGCACGAGCGTATACGCCGTCCCGGTCGACGATCCCGCACTCGGGCTGCCCGAGACATCTGCGCCGTCGTGCATGACGTGCAGCCGGAAGTCACCGGGCTCGAGGGTGCCGCCATGCTGGTAGTCGGTCACCTTGATGACCTTGAGCGTACCGGGCGGGGGCTTCTGGCAAGCGTCCACTTGCAGGTTGTAGGTCTTGCTCCACCCGTGGCTGCCGGTCGGGTCATCCCCTGCAGAAACGACGACGAGCGCGGTGTGGGCCACCGTTGCTGGAACCAGAGTCCATGTCTGATTGAACGTCGTCACGAACGTGAACGGTGAACCACTAACAGCCACACTGTCGGTGCTGACAGCGACGGTGTTGGTGTACGAAGCGTTGTAGTACTTCAGGTCGACGGCAAGGACCGGTTCGCCGTCAACGCACCTGAGCGTGGCGCTGGGAGTATGGGCAGAGGCCACGCCCGCCGTCGCCGGGATCAGCAAGAGCAATAGGGCGATGACAGCCCCAATAGAGATTGCGCGCCCCCCTGCGCGGGCTCGGGCACGCGCACCGCCGCGCGGATTGATGAGCGAGTTCATCGATACCAGCCTCCCTCGATACGCGAGGACCTTCGAATAAGTGCAGTTGTCCGGCAGGACAGGGCCGGACGGATCCATTACCTGCCCGGGCCATTCTTGCCCATTGGTACCTGGCTCGTCCAGTACTTTCGGTGGGACTTGCGGCCGACTACACGCACAATGAGGGAGGTGGGACGCACTTTCCGGTGACCAGCAGCACCATGAACGTCAGCGACTTGTTGTTCCGCGAGCACACCAAACCACAGCGATGAACCAGGCAACCTTGCATGATTCCATGCGGTCATCACCGATGACCCTCGGCTCCTGATCAGTCAGCACCCGGAATATTCGCCCCTGAACCAGCGGCACCTTGCCGAATACCCTGCGTCAACATTGCAGTGCAGTTTGCGAGTATTCGCCACTGCGAGCGTGAGTCGACGGACCACTGCTACGATGGCGCTCTGGGGGGCACGGGACGCAGCTCAGGGCGGTTCACATTCGTGAAGTTTCGGAACGCGCGCTCGACGTACGGCGCACTTGTCGGGGCCGCGGTGTTGGCCGCCGCGTGTGCGACGGGAGGCAGCGGAGCGCCATCGCAGGTGGCGCTGCCCTCGAACATCCCGATGCCGGCGCAGGCCACGCTCGTCCTGGGCGCGCAGGGCGGCGGAACGGACGCAAACGCCATGGTGTACGGCTTCACGTCGAACCTGCCGCCGGCCGAGGCCCGGCTCGCCTACGCCGCCGAGCTGAGGGCGGCGGGATATCTACCGACGGGCAAAGAAGCAGGGTGGTTCCTGTTCCGGAACAGCGCCGGCGTCGTACTGGCGATCAGCTTCGGCTCGAGCGGCCCGCCGACCGGGATCGTCGTTCG